>JAXVOW010000292.1:0-6622 GCA_037301995.1 bacterium
TGGCAGCAGTTTCTATATGGCTGGACTGGTATGCCAAGTTAATTAGAGAGGGCAAAATACATGGAGCTATCATATCCCTTGCCGGTGCGTTAGTGGTTGGGATTTTTGGTTTCTTACCATATGCAATTATAAATACGAGACAATATGGAATATGTATATTTTCAGACAGGAAACAGAAAAACGACTTAAATGGGATGAAGAAAGATATAGCCGGTACTGTATTTATGATATGTGGCACAGTTATTTTATTGATAATGATAAGATGTACTTGGCATAGAAGCGTTTACACCATTATAGGCGGGGCGTTGATTTGTGGTTTCATTATTTTTGAAGGAATAAGGAAAATACATGAAATTGACGAGCAGATTAACAGAAATTGTATGGATGAGGAACATATTGTTTCCATGGAAACTTCTCCTTCTGGAAAGTGGGATTTGATGCAGAGCAATATGGAGGGACTTTCTATAGATGAACGGCTTAACCGGATGTGTGAGCATATTTCAAATTATATTCCGTATTATCTGGCTGAGAAAGAATGGATAGGCGTAACGGTAGAGGGTGGATATTTTTTAGAGAAACGTTCTGATGGTACAGAAGCTTATCTTTATATTTTGCGTGCGAAAGATGACGAAGGCTATATAAGTGAAAAATCGCGAAAAGTATGGGAATATTGGATTCTTTTGGGGGATTATTCTTCAGAAGGTGGTCATATTGAAGACTTGACAGAAGAGTGGATGAATGAGTTTATGAGTGATTTTTATGAAAAATTAAATGATTTATATAATAGGAAAAAAAGAAAGAGTGCTAAGGGCATTGGACGTCCATTGCAGAATGTGAAAATATATACATGTTAATTTGACAGGAGAAAGAAATGGCAGGCAATTATGTGAGACAGAAATTCAGATAGTTGAGGATGAGAGAAGAAAATGAAAAAGCTGATGGTTATCTTATTTAGAATATTTTGTGTATGTATATTTATTTTCGTTATATTTGCTATTGTTTTTGTCAATATCAAAAGAATGAAAGGGGATATAAATGTAACTTTGAATGGAGAAAAATATCCGTTGGAATACGTGGAGTGTGAGTATGTAGGAGAAGAGGCAAGTGAGGAAAAGATAAAATACAAAGAAACATCTTCTGGATTAACGTTTAAAAATCCTGGCTTTCTTCATGGATTGTATGAATATTCTTTTTTGATTAGCAATGATGAAATCAGTATATCCCCGAAAATTAATGTATTCAAGTCAAATAATTGGAAAATTTATCGTATTAATATTGATGTTCAGGTGTATGAAGATAATGGGATATGGAATGCTGATATTTCTAGTGATTTGAATGGAAGAATCCATCAGGAAACAGTTTATGATATTGAAAATAATATAATAGAATTTCGGGTTGAATAATGGGAAAATCGGATTACGTGTGAAATAAGATACAAAATAAGACAGGCAAGAAGTGTTTGATAAGAAGGGGAAAACAGCATGATGAAAAGACTTCGGATGAGCGAAAACACAAAAAGAGGCTTGGAGATTTTGAATAAAATATGTCTGACTATGCTTGTCTTTATATTTTTGGGATTAGTGGCTGTTTGGTTTTTGCAGGAAAGTGCAGGGAACTATAATGGGGCAGCGGGTAGTGGAGATGGAAATGAGGAAATTGTTTCTTTGACGCCGGAGGAACAGATTGATATTTTTGCGGATGAAGTTGAAGAATGGAGCCGAGGACTTTCTGTAGGCGCAGCTTTTGCAGTGGCAGACTTAAATCAGGATGGCAGATTGGAGCTGATTACAGATGATGTACAGGGTAGCGGACATTTTGCGTACAATAATTATTTTGTAGTGACTGAAGATGGTGCCATGGTAAAATTAGAGAGTGGCAGGTTTGGAGAGTATCTTAGCACATATTATGATTTGGCAGATGGTTTGATACATGTACCGGTTTACTATGATGAGAAAGAAGATGTATTTTATTCCATCCAGGGAGGCGGTACCAGAGATACACATCCCATATCATTTTGCTATAGGCTGGTCAGTTTAAGCATAAAGAATGATGTGGTCGAAGAGGAATTATTGGCTTGTCGGATATGTGAAATGGATGAGAACAATAATTGGATTACTCCCGACCGATATGAGGATGCAGATGGAAATGAAATTGCAGAAGAGGAATTTGAAACCATAGCGGAACGCAAATATTCAGATTTAAAGCAGATGCAGATGACCTGGAAATGGCCAATTATACGGAAGAAGGAATATGTGCAATGTCAAAAGAGGAGTTGAAAGAACTGCTAATAGATTCTTATGAAAATTTTGAGATGCTGAAAGTGGGCTGTAAGGATGATGGAGGGATTATAGATGGAGAAGCAAAATAGTCAATATTATCAATATGGAGTGGACGAAACTGTAAAACGGTATCGTACGAAATTACATATTAATACATATATTTTTGTACTATTTGCGGTGGCTGGATTAGTGTGGATTTTCATACATGGAGTACATGATTTTGGGGCTTTGTGCTGTGAGTATTTATTTATAATTTGTCTTTTAGTGATATATCAGGTTACATATTATGCTCATTTTCCAAGGCTTACACAAATTTTGATGACAGACTGTGATCCCTACAAATTTTACGAAGTTTTAAGCAGATTGGATAAATATGATAGACGGGGAAAGGCGAAAAATACCCTGTTATTCTATAAGGCAGTCTGTTGTTTTTATATGAATGAGCATACGGAGGAGGGTCTTTCATATCTTAAAAGTATCCATTTTAAAAAGAAAGTGCTTCCCCGTGAGGCGAGAGTATTATTACTTTTTTCGAGCTATGCCAGGCTAAAAGGCGACAGAGAAAGCTTTGATTTAGTAAAGAAAGATTTGGAGAGTCTTCCCCATATTATTTCACATAGGAAAATGCAAAAAAAAGAATATGATGAGACATATATGTTTTTTCAAGCGACAGAACTGATTTGGGATGGAGGGCATGAAAAAGCATATAAACTGATAAATGAGCTTCTTTCAAGAAAAATCTCCATGCTTAACCGGGTAAGTTTAAATATGCATTTGGCAAGGCTGGATATTAAGATGAATGAGAAAGTAAATGCAAAGATACATTTAGAATATGTAGTCGAGCATGGAAATACAATGTCTATTGTTGAGGAGGCAAAAGAATTGTTAGACCGTCCGTTTTATATAGACAGACAGAAGAACTTGGAGGAATGCGAATAACATGAAGAAAATAGTAAAAATTGTAGCACTAATCCTCATTATAATTGGCTTTGTCGAAGTTGTTCGAGTGAATTTGCGTAATTATATTTTTGATAAAGAAAATGCGGTAGTAGAAGCAATTTCTTATCCGGAAGCCATATTAAAAGTATTAAAGGAAGACTATTACATTATCTACTATAAAAAAGGATTTGATGGAGCAACCTTGTACTATTTTGACGGAAAAAAGAAAGGCGCTGTAATACTAACAGGGCAAAATCCATATGCGTTACATAGTTCAAACGGTAATGCAGCAATATTTTGTGGTCCTGCGGATAACAAATTTTTAGTGAAAGGAAAGATTGAGGAAAAATATAAAGATATCGTAGATGAAACAGTAATCAATGTAGAATCTTGGGATATTATTGCACCCATTAAGCGATATTATATAGATGAATATGACCATCGGTATTTATATCCAATTACCTTCATAGATGCTTATGATGTGGAGCGTGGTGATTTTACTCCGGATGCCATAGATAATACATTATATTATTTTGAAGCAGAATATTATCTAAATGATGAAGAGGATTATCTGCTGGTTTCACCTCAAAAAGAAAATGGAGAAATACATTGGTATTTATGTGAAAAAGAAAGTCCGGACTCCAGAAGAACACTGACGATGCAAATTGAGTTAGCCGGAAATCTGCCAGAAGACCAATATGATATGTTTTTGGATGAAGAAACTGCAAAAGATAGTTATTATTCCCGATATTATATTTTAATTAAGGGAGAGTATGAGGATGAGATATTTAATGTAGAGAGCTGGAAATTTGTTCCATGGATTTATTGATATATTTTGGTATCCTTCTTTTTTTTCTGTCAAAAATCAGGGTTGCATAACGCCTTATAACGAGTTATAATGACCTACGTAAAAGTGAATAAGTCTTCAGGGCGGGGTGCAAGTCCCCACCGGCGGTATTTGAAGGACAGGGGATGTATCAGAAGAACCCCTCAAGCTTCTTAAGCCCGCGAGCCGTAAGGCAGGAACCAGTGAGATTCTGGTGCCGACAGTATAGTCTGGATGGAAGAAGATTGGTATTTGGATATTGTATTGCGATGTCTATAAGGTTGTATTTATGGTCCTGAAGTATGTACGTGCTTCAGGACTTTTTTACTTTATAGAAAAGTTCGTCCTATAAAGCAAAAACGCTTATATATAAAGAGGTGGCAAAATGGCAGATAACGAACAATATATGCGCCGGGCTATCGAGCTTGCAAAGCTGGGTGCCGGTAAAGTTAATCCCAATCCTTTGGTAGGGGCTGTGATTGTGAAAAACGGACAGATTATCAGTGAAGGCTATCATATGGTATATGGGGATTTGCATGCAGAGAGGAATGCATTTAAAAATTTAAAAAATTCTGAGGATGCCAAAGGAGCGGAAATGTATGTGACTTTGGAGCCCTGTTGTCATCATGGCAAACAGCCACCATGTACGGAAGCAATCATTGAACATGGTATTTCAAGGGTGTATGTGGGTTCCAATGACCCCAATGAGCTGGTTGCCGGAAAAGGGATTCAAATATTGCGGGATGCTGGGATTGAAGTGGTAACGGAATTTCTAAAGGATGAATGTGATGCCATAAATCCGGTATTTTTCCACTATATTACAACCAGGACACCATTTGTATTGATGAAATATGCCATGACTTTAGACGGCAAAATTGCCACAAGAACCGGTCATTCCCAGTGGATATCCGGTGAGGAGTCAAGGGCAAGAGTACAGCAGACCAGAAATGCATTAAAGGGTATTATGGTGGGAATTGGAACCATTTTAAATGATGACCCAAGATTGACCTGTCGAATGGATGGCGGACGTAATCCAATCCGCATTATCTGTGATTCCAAGCTGCGGCTTCCTTTGTCCAGTAATGTGGTATCAACTGCAAAAGAGGTGTCGACAATTGTTGCAACGGTGGAGCCTCATGCAGAGTACAACCGTTTTTGGAACGAGCAGAAAGCAGAATTAGAAGCGTCCGGCGTGGAAGTTCTGGTGGTAAAGGAAAGGGATGGACGTCTGGATTTACGGGATTTGATGATAAAGCTTGGTGAAAAACAGATAGATGGGATTTTATTGGAAGGTGGTTCCGCGTTAAACTATGCAGCCCTGCAGGAAGGGATTGTCAACCGCATTGAGGCATATGTGGCACCAAAGATTTTTGGTGGTGCAGGATTTTATACACCGGTTGGCGGTGAAGGTGTGGAACTTGCCACAGAAGCACTTGGCTGTAAACTGATATCCACGGAGCAGATTGGGCAGGATATACTGCTGACGTATGAGATAGCTATAGAAGTATAGGCAGGGCATGATATAATCGCTGTCTGCCAGACAGGATTGACTCGGTCGATGTTTTATATGGATATGGAGATTATGAGGAATTGAGTAAAGCAGGAGCAACCTTTATAGCAAATGGTGTTGAAGAGATACTTAAACTGGTGAAATAATTTGAAAGGTGAAAATGAAATGGAGGAAATAGAGTAATGGACGATTTTGTAAAGGTATTTGTTACAGAAGATTGGATTCATGTGACATTCTATATTGAGCATGAAAACATTCTGGAAATCGGTGAAAAGATGAATGAAATCAACGAGGAAGCCTATATGAATGGCTATAACTGGGAGGCATTTTTTAATTATTATCTGGAGAAAAATGCACCTGAGCTGTTAGAGGGTATGGATTCTGACCCAGAGGCAGGAATGTACGCTGCATATTATGAAGTGTCACCAGAGAATGAGGAAAAGGCTAAGAAGTTTGGCGAGATTATTGATTATCTGGTTAGGAATGAGGATGTACTATATCAGATTGTGCGTGAACATGGTGATGAGATTGAATGGGACTGAGTAACATTATTATCCATACGGAAAGTGAAATGTAGATTTTGATAGGAGTAAAAGGATGTTTTATTCTATGAAATATGAATCACCTATTGGGAAGTGTCTGCTTGTATCCGATAAGAAACATCTTGTCGGGGTATGGCTGGAAGGGCAAAAATACTATTGTCCATTGAAGGAACCCTTTCAGGAAAATGACAATGATGCTGTATTAAGAAAGACAAAAGCCTGGCTTGAGCAGTATTTTGCAGGTAATCAGCCGGACATTTCTGAATTGCCGCTTAGACCAATCGGCAGTGATTTTAGACAGCAGGTCTGGAAGATTCTTACCGGTATTCCTTATGGAGAAGTTATGACATATGGAGATATCGCCAGAATTATTGAGGAAAAGAATAATATAGAAAAAATGTCAGCACAGGCAATCGGTGGTGCAGTTGGACACAATCCCATATCCATTATTATCCCATGTCATCGGGTTGTTGGAGCAAATGGAAGCTTGACCGGTTATGCCGGCGGGCTAGAGAAAAAACGGTGG
>JAXVOW010000293.1:0-5374 GCA_037301995.1 bacterium
CAAAATATTACACATTATCTCACAGCAAAAAAATAAGCGCCAGCCCTTTATTTTCAAGGGCTAACGCTTATTTTATCAAAAGCTAGCGACGGGAATCGAACCCGTGACCTCCTCACTACCAATGAGGTGCGCTACCGACTGTGCCACGCCAGCTTGTCTTTACGACTTACCTATAATATCAAAAATTCATATGGTTGTAAAGAGTTTTTTATTATTTATTGAAGAAAATATTCTCATTTTCATCCGGCTACTTTTCCTGCAGTCTTTGTCTTACAATCTCATATGCCAGTACTCCGGCTGCCACGGAGGCATTCAGGGAATCAATATCTCCCTTCATTGGAATGGATGCCACATAATCGCATTTTTCCTTCACAAGACGGCTGACTCCATTTCCCTCATTTCCAATAACCAGACCTATCGGTCCCGTCAGATTGTGGCGGTACATCACTTCCCCATCCATATCTGCACAAACAAACCAGATTCCCTCTTTCTTTAAATCCTCAATTGTTTTTGCAATGTTTGTCACCTTTGCCACCGGCGTATAATTGATTGCCCCGGCTGACGCTTTTACTACAGTAGCCGTAAGCCCTGCAGCACGGCGCTTCGGAATAATCACACCATGTGCTCCGCAGAGATTTGCTGTACGGATAATTGCTCCCAGGTTATGTGGGTCCTCCACTTCATCTAATAAAAATAGAAACGGTGGTTCCCCTTTTTCTCTTGCAGCCTGCAGGATATCCTCTACCTCCGCATACTCATAGGCTGCTGCCTGGGCAATAACTCCCTGGTGCTTCCCTGTTGCTGACATCTGGTCGAGACGCTCCTTTGTCACATAATTGACAATGGTATCCTGCTTTCTTGCCAACGTCTTAATGGTATTGACAGCGCCGTCATGGCAGCCATCCAGCACATATAATTTATCAATGGTTTTACCGGAACGGAATGCCTCTGTAACCGCATTTCTTCCTTCAATTGTATACTCCTCGTAACGCATTTTTAACTCCCTTTATTCTGTCTGTTATTTTTCGTTCTCCAGCACTTCCAGGCTCATCTTAACAACATCTGTCAGCCGCAGAAAATCCTCTTTTAAATATAAGTATCCCAGCAGCGCCTCAAAGCCGGTGGCATTTCTGTAATCAATAGTAGATGCATTCTTTGCCTTTGTATAGGATTTTGCATTTCTTCCACGTTTGTACACCGCCTGCTCCTCCTCCGTCAGCCGGTCATGGATAGCCAGTATCATCCTTGCCTGGGCAGGGGCACACACAATCTTACTGACATCTCTGTGGTATTTATTCACCTGCTTGTTAACCCTGCTCACCGCAATGGTTCTCACAATCACATCAAAAACACTGTCTCCAATATATGCCAGCGCAAGCGGAGAATAGCTTTCCGGACTGCCATGCTCAAGCCGGAAGCAATCCTTAAAATACTGAAAATTATCTATGCTCTCTTCCATTTAACACCCTCACGCGTATCCTCTAAAATAATACCTTGTGCTGCCAGGGTATCACGAATTTCATCTGCCCTTGCAAAATTCTTTGCCTTTCTGGCTGCCTGCCGTTCCTCAATCAAAGCCTCAACATCTGCATCCAGAATCTCTTTTTCCGTCTTCGTTATAATTCCCAATACATCGCAGAGCCTGCCGATTGTTTCATATACTTCTGTAATGACAGACCTTGCGTTATCAGAGGAAATGCTGCTGTTTGCCAGCTTTACCAGCTCAAAAATAACAGAAATTGCATCTGCTGTATTTAAGTCATCCTCCATGGCATTCTCATATTTCACTACATAATCTGAAACCTTTGAGAGAAGCTCCTTCTCTTCCTGTGTCGCTTCCCTTTCCTGTGCTGCCCCTGCCGCAGCCTCCAGCCTTGACATGGCATTTAAAATACGCTCCAAAGAAGCCTTGGAAGCTTCCACAAGGGTATCAGAAAAATTAAGGGGACTTCTGTAATGGGCGCTCAGCATAAAGAAGCGGATGACCTGTAGCGGATATTTTTCTCCTATATCCCGGATGGTAAAAAAGTTTCCAAGGGATTTAGACATTTTCTCGCCGTCAATCTTTAAAAATGCATTGTGCATCCAGTATCTTGCAAACTCCACATCATTTGCCGCCTCACTCTGGGCAATCTCATTTTCATGGTGCGGAAAAATCAAATCCTCACCGCCTGCATGAATATCAATAATATCACCGATGTATTTTTTTGACATGACCGAACACTCCAGATGCCATCCAGGTCTTCCATCTCCCCACGGAGATGGCCAGGAGGGTTCTCCCTCCTTCTTCGGTTTCCAGAGAACAAAATCCAGGAAATCCTCCTTTTCATCCTCTCCGGCAACCTTAATGTCTCTATGTCCGGCCTCTAAATCATCTATATTCTTCTTTGAAAGCTTACCATAGCCCGGAAAGCTTCTGGTCCTGAAGTATACCGTTCCATTTACTTCATAGGCATGCCCCTTGTCAATCAGGGTTTTTACCATTTCAATCATATCAGGGATTTCCTCTGTTGCCTTTGGATGTGTCGTTGCCTCCAGCACATTCAGGGCTTCCATATCTTTCTTTACCTCGTCAATATAGCGCTCTGAAATTTCAGCGGAGGTAATGCCCTCCTCCAACGCACGCTTGATAATCTTATCATCCACATCCGTAAAGTTGGATACATAATTCACATCATAACCCTTGTACAGTAAATATCTTCTAAGTGTGTCAAACACAATCATCGGACGTGCATTGCCAATATGAATGTAGTCATATACCGTTGGTCCACACACATAAATCCCTACTTTATTTTCATTAATTGGAACAAATTCCTCTTTGGTTCTTGTCATTGTATTATAAATTTTCATGCTTTCATTCCTTTCTGGACATGGTTATTTGCGGACAAAGCAGCTTACGCTTTACCAGCCCACAATTAGTATATTTTTTACTGTTTCTTTTGTCAATGCATATTTCCGAATGGTTTTATAAAATCATACCACCTCTGCAAAAAAGACCTTGTTTTGTTGCTTTCCTTTCTGGTTAAAGACATAATCCACCAGTTCGCCGGCTGACATTGTAACGCTCTCTCCATAACTGCAATTTTCTGGCAGTTCACCTTGCCTGGTTATACGGATGCCGCCATCCCTTTTTTCAAACAAATACCAGCCGGTATTTTCCGGTAGAATAAAATCCTCTACCCGGAGAATTTTTTTCTCTTCAGCAAAGTCCCGGAAATCCTCCTGGAATAACTGCATAAATGTCTTCGCATGCACAACCCTGACCATAAACGGAAAGGAATCTACAACCAGAACCTCCCCCAGACTGTGCCTTTTTGCATATTCCAGCTGCACAGCCTTATAAGCATTCCTGTAAAACACATGCTGTTCCACATACATCCTGCCCGATTCCACACTATATGCAAAAAAGCCCAGAAAATGTTTAATTTCTTTCCTTCCGTCAAAGCAGAATACCACATTTCCACCCTGGCACTGCTTCTCCTTACAGAGCAAATCAAAATACTCCTGATTATGTATGGCAAAAACAGCATATCTGTCTTGCAGCAGCCTGTGAATATCATAAAACAGCTCCTGCCGTCCCTCCTCTGTAAAGCATTGGAACAGCTCCCCATATGTGGCAAACCGAAGCCGCTCTGTATCTATTGTATCCGGTATATTGTGTTCCGGCAGCCTGTGCTCTGTCTTTTCCGTAATACCTGTAAAAGAAAAGGGTTCATAATACCTTACATCTGCCGGCATCAGATATGTGAAGGGATGTCTGTGGCTGTACAACTCTCCAAGCGCCTGCTTTATAAGCGACGCCATAATTCCCTTCCGCCTTTTTTCTCTTGCAGTTCCCACTCCCACTATATAGCAAAGAGGCATACGCTTTTTCTTAACCTGACAAAGATATGGGTTTAAATGCAGCATTCCTGCGTCCTCCACCTGGTAGACTGTATTTTTTGTATACACATTGGTAAAATAAAAGTCTTCATACTCCGGAGTATCCGCAAAGCATTCCCTCCAGAGTTTCCGGAGCGAAGCCTCCGCCAGCATTTTATCCTCCGGTGTACATATTTTGTTTATACTGTATGCATTCTCTATCTGTTTCAATATTACTCCTTATACCTCTGGCAGCCCTGACAGCCGGCACAGCTCCGCTCCGTCCGTTCTAACACATCATTGTAATCATAATTTGCCACCGTCTCCAGCAGACAGACTGCCTGGGTGCTGATGCCGTCCCCATTTCCGGTAAAGCCCAGGCCCTCCTCTGTTGTTGCCTTGATGTTAACCTGGTTTACTTCTATTCCCAATGTTTCTGCAATTGTTACCACCATATCCGGAATAAATGGCGCCAGCTTAGGGCGCTGTGCAATAACAGTGGCATCAATGTTACTGATAATATACTGCTTCTCATCCAGTAAATTTTTCACATGCCGGAGCAGTTCAATACTATTCGCCCCTTTATATGCCTCATCTGTATCCGGAAAATGTTTCCCGATATCTCCAAGAGCGGCAGCTCCAAGCAGTGCATCCATAATAGCATGGGTTAACACATCTGCATCAGAATGCCCCAGCAGTCCCTTTTCATAAGGTATATTCACACCACCTAATATTAATTTTCTTCCCTCTGTCAGCTTATGGACATCATATCCCATTCCTATCCGCATTGTATATCCTCCTGTCTGTTCTATTTCTCCTTTAAATACTCTAATAAAAATTCATACACACGTTTTGTAGAAGATATGCTTAACCGTTCTGCTGTGGTATGAATATCCAGAATATCCGGGCCCAGCGACACGCAATCCAAATCCTTGATTTTCCCAGCCAGCAGACCGCACTCCAGTCCTGCATGAATCCCCTCTACCACCGGCGCTTTTCCATACATTTTTTCATACAGCGCTGTCACCTTCGGGCGCACCACCGATTCCTCCTTGTACTCCCATGCCGGATATTCTCCCTGCCGCTTTGTCTCACCGCCTAACGCCCTGACAAGACTCTCCACCCGGGATGCTGTATAATGCTTTTTGGTTGTCACACTGCTCCGAATTGCATGCTGTAAAAATAAATGGTTCTCCTCCAATTGCAGGATTCCCAGATTCAGGGAAGTCTCCACCATGCCTGAGACAGACATACTCATTCCCTGGACGCCATTTGGAAGTACCATCAAAAGGGTAAGCACCTTAAAGAGACTGTCCTGCGTCAGAACAGAACGGGATTCTGTACCCTGTTCTGTCAGCCGGAGTGTAATGCCGGAATCCGCCCTGGCATACTCCGATTTTAAAACGGAATCCAACGTCTGACACGTCTCCCAAAGCAAACCGGTATCTGACTGCTCCACTCCAATCTGCGCCGCAGCCTCCAATGGAATCGCATTATCCTTTTTCCCTCCCTC
>JAXVOW010000294.1:0-6138 GCA_037301995.1 bacterium
AGAATAGACAAATTCCTCCGGAATAACACCATCCTTTAAAATTTTCTTTTCTCCGTAAATGTCCAGCAAAAATTTGTTTAATGCAGTTACACGCTGTGCAAGTCCCTTTTCCAGATATTGAAATTCTTCATGTGTGATAACTCTTGGTATCGTATCAAATGGAAAAAGCTGCTCTTTAAAGGTATTATTTTTATAAATACCAAATTTTACTCCATATCTTGCCAGCAGTGCATTCACTGTATTTACGTGTTTGTTCAGTTCAAGCATATAAGCACCTCCCTCAGAATTGTGATGATTTTTCACCTTACAGAATAAAGTCTTTCTGCCAAGCAAAAAAAGAGACGTTATGTGCATTCACATAACGTCTTCGTTTCTCATTAATGCCTTGTTTACTTTAATAAATTAAGAATAAACCATTTATATGCATTTGTAAAGAGTTTTTTTATAAACTTAATAAAGTTAAGCCAGTTCTTCAATGGCATTCCTCAAAATGGAAACTGCCTTGTCACAATCTTCCTTTGTTATAATCAGCGGCGGCACCATACGGATAATACGGTCTGAGGTTGCTGTTACCAGCAGCCTGTTCTCCATGGCTTTTATCTTCACCTGGACAGCATCTACATCCTCCAGCTCCAGTCCAACTAATAAGCCCAGTCCACGTACCTCCTTTACATGAGACAGGGCGCGGAGCTGCTCCATAAAATAAGCCCCCATCTCCTTTGCATTCTGCGCCAGATTTTTCTCCAGCAATTCTGTCACAGCTGCGTAGCCTGCCGCACAGCAGACCGGATTCCCGGAAAAGGTACAGCCATGGGAGCCCGGATTTAATGCTGTAGCACACTCTTCGGTCATTGCAACCGCTCCCAGCGGAAGTCCTCCACCCAGTGCTTTCGCCATGGAAACTGCATCCGGTTTTACGCCATAATGCATAAATGCCATCGTCTCACCGCAACGGCACCAGCCCGTCTGCACCTCATCAAATAGCAGTAACATTCCTCTCTCATCACAGAGCTCTCGCAGTCCCTGTAAAAATTCCTTTGTGGCAGGATAGACACCACCCTCACCCTGAACCGGTTCTACCATAACGGCAACGGTATTCTCATTACATGCCGCCTTAAAGCTTTCCAAATCATTAAAATCCGCATAGCTGAAGCCCGGAAGTACCGGATTAAATCCAGCCTGGATTGCATTATCCGGCTGACCGGTGGCAGTCATGGCGCCATAGGTTCTTCCATGAAAGCTTCTTTTGGCGGTTACAATATGATAGTGCTCTGCGCCAAAATGCTCCACGCCATATTTACGCGCCATCTTAATCATTGCCTCATTTGCCTCGGTTCCTGAATTCTGAAAGAAAACCCGGTCAAATCCGGTATTTTCACAGATTAACTTAGCAAGCATCGCCTGGGAAACCGAATAGGTATAAAGGCTTGTATGCATTACCTGCCCCGCCTGTTCCCTGATTGCCGCCACAACCCGTTCATTACAGTTTCCAACGGAATTAACTGCAATTCCTGCAAAGAAGTCCAGGTATTCCTCTCCATCCGCATCCTTCATTATAGTATCCTTTGCTTCCTCTACCACAATGGGAAAACGATATCCGATATCCAGCATATAGTTATCCGACATTTCTATAATATCCTGCTTTGTCAGTCCGTAATCTTTTGCTTTCATAATCATCCCTCTTTCTTGTCTGTCCTGTATTTTTGTAATATAAAATACTATCGGATTGTATATCTCCACATTTTACTACAGCTTATACATTTGTCAATACAAATATTCCTGATGCCATTACCGGTCCAGCAAATCTACCTCCAGCCGGTTATACGGAATCTCAATCTGGTTTTCATCAAAAGCTGTCTTTACCTTTTCCCGTAAATCCCATGTGGTGCTCCAGAAATCCTCTGTTTTGACCCATGCACGGATTCCCAGCGTCATTCCACTGTCATCAAAGGAGTCGATAAATACATCCTTAGGTTCTTCGTCCAGAATCCTTCCATCCTCATTAAGAAGCCCATATACGATTTCCTTTACCTGTCTGATATCGCTATTGTAAGCAATGGCTATCTTAACTTCCACCTTACGTTTAACCTCATTTGTAAGGTTCACAAGACTGTTGTCTGCCAGAATGCCATTGGGAATTACCACCACCTTATTGTCATGGGTCCGCAGCCTTGTATAGAAGATATCAATGGAAATAACGGTTCCCTCGTTGTTCTTGTTATTTTCTATTATATAGTCTCCCAGTTCAAAGGGCTTTAACAGAAGAATCAAAACACCGCCTGCAAGGTTTGATAACGCCCCCTGCAAAGCCAGACCAATTGCCAGAGATGCCGTACCAAGTATAGTGACAAAGCTGGTCACCTCAAATCCTACAATGGCTGCTGCGGTAATAAATACCAATGTATAACAAAGCACTCTTATAATGGATAACAAAAATCCCGCAACTGAGGATTCCATTTTGGAACGCTCAAAGGAACGCCGCAATATTTTCAAAAATACACTGACAAGCCGTAGTCCGATTATAATAAAGAGAACTGCCACCAGCACACTTCCAGATTTACTGATAAGCCAGCCTATAATATCATCCAGAGTTTCTCTGATAATCCCCGCCGACTCCTCCATATTCTTAGCCGCTTCCTCTACCGTCTGCGTTGCATTTGCTTCTAATAACATGATACTCACTCCATTTCCTCTCAGAAAACAAGGCTGCCACCCTGTAATTAATGCAGCTCCGGTGACAGCCTGACCTTTCTTGCTGTTATTCTATCGCGTCTTTTTTGTTGTGTTTTTCCTTACCGGCTTTGTTACAGCAGCCTGCTTTTTTCCGGTTGCTTTTTTCTTCTTAGCTGTATCTGCTCCATCCTTTACCAGCTTAAAAATACTCATGGAAAGCGGCGCTAAACCTATTGTAATGGAATTGCTCCGCCCGTCACAGGCACTTCTCCTGCTGGTCCGGACTGCATGATTTCTGCTGCCGTCCCCACCAAAATTCTCATTATCGCTGCAGAAAATCTCCTTATAGCTTCCAGCGTAAGGCACTCCCACCTTATACTTATCATAGGCTGCCGGGGTAAAGTTACATACAATCAGCAGGGTATCCTCTTTCTTTGCGGTTTTCCGCAGGAAGGACACAATACTCTCATTTGCAGCCGTGGCATTTATCCACTCAAACCCGGCTGCATTGTTGTCTAACTCATACAGTGCCGGTTCCCTTTTATATAAATGATTCAATGCCTTCACATAATCCCTTAAAATAGTATGGGCATCAAAGTCCAGCAGATTCCAGTCAATTTCCCCTGACTCCGAAAATTCTTTAAACTGCGCTAATTCCTGTCCCATGAACAGAAGCTTCTTCCCCGGATGGGTCATCATATAGCCATATAACAGGCGAAGATTAGAGAATTTCTCCTCGTAACCGCCCGGCATCTGGTCCACAATAGAACCCTTTCCGCCCACTACCTCATTATGCGAGAATTCCAAAATGTAATTCTCATCATAAGCACTTGATAAGCTATTGGTAAGCTTTTTATGCTCATATTTCCGATACAACGGGTCAAGCGCCATATAGGACAGTAAATCCTTCATCCACGACATATTCCAGCGGTAATCAAAGCCCATACCGCCCTGGGCAATACTCTCTGTCAGCATCGGCCATCCGGATTCCTCCTCCACAATTACCATACAATTTGGAAAACGCTCATTTAAGATACTGTTCAGCTCTTTAAAAAATGCAATTGCTTCCAAATTCTCATTACCGCCATACTGGTTTGGAATCCAGTTCCCGTAAGACCTTCCGTAATCCAGATACAGCATGGATGCCGCACTGTCAATCCGGAGTCCGTCTAAATGATACTTCGATACCCAGTATAATGCATTGGAAATCAGATAATTTTTTACCTCATTCCGTCCATAATCAAAAATATAAGTGCCCCATCTCGGATTCTCACTTCTTCTGGCATCAGCCGGCTCATACAGCGGCTCTCCGTCAAATCTGGCAAGTCCGCCTGCATTCATAGGAAACTGGCTCGGAACCCAGTCACAGATAACCCCAATTCCACGGCTATGCATATAATCTACAAAGTACATGAAATCCACCGGCTCACCATACCGGGAGGTTGGTGCATAAAATCCGGTTGTCTGATAACCAAGTGTACTATCCTGCTCATGCTCCATTACAGGCATAAGCTCAACGTGGGTATATCCCATATCCGCAGCATAATCTGCCAACTCCTTCGCAATTTCCCTGTAATTGAAAAACTCTCTTCCATCTCCTGGCCGCTTAAAGGAACCCAGATGTACCTCATAGATATTCATCGGCATCTCACTTTTTACCAACGCCTGCTTTTTATAGTAATCTGCATCCTTCCACGTATAGGTTAAATCTGCAATCTTAGATGCATTTGCCGGTCTTAGCTCTGCCGCATTCTCATATGGGTCAGGCTTCATAAAGGTATTGCCCGACTTTGTGAGAATTTCATATTTATAAATCTCCCCAGCTTCAATGCCTGGAATAAACAATTCAAAGATACCAGAATATTCAATTCTGCGCATCATATGCATTTTACCATTCCAGTTATTAAAATTACCTACAACAGATACCCTTGCTGCATGGGGAGCCCATACTGCAAACAGGACGCCCTTTATCCCATCCAGCATACAGGGATGCGCCCCTAATTTCTCATATATCTCATAGTGAATTCCATCATTAAACCTGCTGATATCAATTGGATCAATCACTGGTTCAAATACATAGGGGTCAATCAATGTGTGCTCTGTTCCATCTGCTAATGTCACCCTGAAATAATATACAAAACTCTGCTGGTCCGGAATCTTAACGGAAAAGAAACCGCTTACACGGTCACTTGTAAGCTCATATGTATTTTTTGTATTCTTAGAAACAGCCACTACAGACTCTGCCCCTGGAAAGTATGCATTAATATATACACCATCTATGGTTTCGTGCATTCCCAATACATGGTGCGGATTATCATGACAACCTGCTGCCAACGACTCCACTTCTGTCCAGTTAATTGCAAATACCGGTCTTTTGTTCGTCATGTTTTACTCCTCGTTAATATTTTCTCATCGTAAGAAAACGACGCTTTTGCAAGCGTCGTTCTCTTTTACTCGCCTCGTAACTGTTTTACTACCCGTTTAATCGAATCGTTATACTCTTCCTCTGAAGAATTTTCAAAAACAATAAGCTCCTTAATATTGTCTGGCTGATTAAAATTACAGCTTGCAATATACTCATCCCAATGCTCCAGCTTCCAGGTATCTCTATCTGAATTACGCTTAATCATTCTTTCCTTGCATATCTCTACTCTGGTATTAACCCAGATAACCACCAGCTCTGCTCCGTGCTTTGCCAGCCGTTCCCGCAGGGAATCCAGATATTCATCATCTCTTATCTCATCTGTAAATGGTGCATTTATCAGAACTGTATCGTTATAATCCAATGCTTCCATCGCTAAATCTAAAACGCAATAATATTCATAATCACGAATCTCTCTCTGAAAAAAATCCGAAGACCGGTTATATTCCTCTCCAGCCACTTTAAAAATCTGTTTGGATAATACAATCAGCGTATCCTTGTCCAAATAAACGCAGTTTGTCAAGGCCTTTGCAAGCTGCTTGGAAATAAAAGTCTTTCCGCATGCTGGTGGTGATGTAACCAATATTAAATGTTTCATGTTATATATGCCTCCTTTATGCCACTCTGGCTTAAATCTTCTGTAATCCGATAATCAAGCCAAATTATAGCATATTTTGAGAGGATTGACAACGCATTTACTATTAAATATCTAAATAATTTTTCATACTTTTTAATGCAGATTTTTCAAGCCGGGATACCTGTGCCTGGGATATTGCAATTTCATTTGCCACCTCCGTCTGGGTCTTTCCCTCAAAAAAACGCAGCCGGATGATATTATATTCACGCTCAGACAGGCGGTTCATTGCCTCCTTCAAGGAAATGTTTTCCACCCAGTTTTCCTCTTTGTTTTTCTTATCGCTGACCTGGTCCATAATATAAAGGGTATCTCCCCCCTCCTGATATACCGGGTCATACAGGGAAACCGGCGTAGCAATCGCATCCAGCGCCATTACCACCATTTCCTTGTCAATTTCAATCTCCTT
>JAXVOW010000295.1:0-12860 GCA_037301995.1 bacterium
TACTGTTACGAGCGACAAGTAGTGCAAACGTGCCCTGTGTTGAATTGTTTATTTTACACAACGTGCAGTTTCAAAATCAGAGTTTCGCAATTGACTAAAATATATCTAAACCAGCAAATCTTCAATATACCTCTTATCAATAATAACTAAAACCGTATCCTCCTTCTGAAGCGGTTCATCCGGGTCGATATCGGTTGCCAGTTCCCCGTTGCGCCTTAATGCCACCACATTGATTTTATGCTTCTGCCTTAAGGAAAGCTCCTTTAAGCTCTTTCCTGCCCATTCCGGCTTTACAGCCACCTCCACCATGCGCAGGCGCTTTGAAAGTTCAAAGAAATCCAGAAAATTCCCTGCAATCATATTTCTTGCCACACGGATACCTCCATCCCGTTCCGGGGTTACAATCTTATCCGCTCCAATCCGCTCAAAAATCGCTGTCTGTGTACTATTCTGGGATTTGGCAAGCACCATGGAAACCCCTGCCTCCTTCGCTGCCAGAATTGCCATGACACAGGCATCCAGACAGCCGGTCATAGCCACCACAACTCCATCCATATTGGAAAGTCCCAGCGTTTCATAAGAACGTATCTCCGTAGCGTCAATCTGCATGGCAAGGGTCACCTCATCTGCCATATCAGAAATCCGGTCCTCATCCTTATCCAATACCATAACCTCTGCCCCCGCATTCATCAATTCCAGGGCAACACTTCTTCCAAACTCTCCTAATCCAAATACCGCAAAGGATTTTCTTCCTTCCCTTTTCTTCATATCCACACTCCTGTCCTCTCTATATAAAACTTTTATTAGGCAATTGCGAAACTCCCTATATTCAAATACATAGTTGTGCAAACGTGCCCTGTGGTGAATTGTTTATTTTACACAACCTACGGTTTCAAAAACAGAGTTTCGCAATTATCTATCAACCTTCCATGTTCCACTACCCTACCGTTATCCTTCCCTCCGGCAGTCTCTCCGGTGACTGGGTGTACCGCATGGTAAACGCAATCACCATTGTAATTGGGCCAATTCTTCCCAAAAACATACAAATACTAAGTATAAGCTTTCCAACCAGCCCGACAGTCGCCGAAAAGTCCCTGGATAATCCCACCGTTCCAAGGGCGCTGTAGACCTCAAAAATCATATCCACCGTCTTTCCTGTTTCCAGCAACCGCATGGCAATCACCGCCGCTATACTGGCGATAAAGCTGATAAATACAATAGCAAATGATTTGCGTACCACCTTATTGGAAATTCTTCTGTTAAAGCAGGTAACATCCTCCTGCCCCCGGACGGTTCCCCGCACAGCCAGCAAAATAACTGCCACTGTCGTAACCTTGACGCCTCCTGCAGTACCCACAGAGGAGCCTCCTATAAACATGAAAAACAGCGAGATGATAACAGATGGGGTAGTCAGCCCCTTCTGGGAGATGGTAGCAATCCCCGCCGTCCTTAAGGTGACCGACTGGAACAAAGACGCCAACAGCTTTTCCCCAAAGGAAAAGCCACCTATTGTCTGAGGATTATCATACTCAAACAGAAGAAATAAAACCGTACCGGAGACAAGAAGAAATGCCGTCATACACAGTACAAGCTTTGTGTGCAGAGAAAAGCTTTCAAAAAGCTTCCTGTTTCCTTTCCCAGAGTGCAGCCTTTTCCGGACAACGGAAACCACATCCCACCAGACAACAAATCCAATGCCGCCCAGAATAATCAGCAGCATGGTTACAACATTCACCCATACATTATGCACATAAGGCATGAAGCTGTTATCCCCCAGAATATCAATTCCCGCATTACAAAATGCGGAAACTGCATGAAACAGGGAATACCATATGCCCTTTGCCAGACCGTATTCCGGCACGAATACCGGTAAAAATGCCAGCATTCCCAGTCCTTCCACCAAAAAGGTTCCCTTAAACACTCTCCTTAAAAACTGCACCAGTCCCTGTAAGGTGTCCAGATTAAAAGCATCTCCCAAAAGCATACGGTTGCTTAGGGAAATCTTTTTCCCCAGCAGCATCATCACCGTGGTTGTCATGGTAATAACGCCAAGACCTCCAATCTGGATTAAAACAAGAATCACGATATGCCCAAACAGGCTCCACTGGCTTGCTGTTGTAACCACAACCAGCCCCGTTACACATACGCTGGTTGTGGCAGTAAACAACGCATCTATAAAGGATGCAGCCTGTCCGTCTGCCGCAGCGGCAGGCAGGCTTAACAGCAAAGCGCCAATGAGGATTGCTGTTAAAAAGCTCAATATAATAATCTGTGTTGTAGTTAAATGTCCCTTCAATCTTCCCTTTTCCTTTCTCCCCACAGTTTACTGCTGGTTTCCCACAATCTGCCAGGATATATAGAAGTATACCATTTCCATATCCTTTTTCAAGGTAGATTTTATTTTCCTTTTCTATTATACTATTATGCAGCAAGGCTATTCAAAAAGGAGAGGAAACCATGTCTTTATATGATGAAATCAAAACCCATTTTACCCTGCCCAACGCATACACCGACTGGGAACATTACCGAAATACACTTACGGATTACCTGATTGCCCAGACAGACCAGGTTTCTCTTCCGCTCTTCTTCCATCCCGGCATGAAACAGGTGGAGATATTGCCAACCCTTGCCATACTGGGTGCCGGTGCCTGCAATGATTTGGATTTACAGCGTCTTTCCAGTCATTTTTCCAAAATCACACTACTGGATTACGACTCCGATTCCATGCAGCAGGCGCTTAACACCTATCACCTGGAGCATACCGGTACGGTGGAATGCCTGCCCGTGAGTCTCAACGGTATCACCGAATCCGATTACCAGGATTTTTGCGAAGAACTGCAATTCTTTCTGCGGGAGGAAAAATCCCATATGACTGCGGCTTCCTTTGAAGCCTTTGCCCTGTCTCTTGTGGATGCCTGCTATAAAAAAAGCAGGCAGGCGGCAATCCCCCTTGCCCCTGCCTCTTATGATTATATCTGGTGTTTTGGAGTACACAGCCAGCTTCAGTCCATGTTCTCCTATATCTACCATGTATTTGAAGTCAATCTGAACAATACCATTTTCAAAGCTGCCGATGTGCCCTCTGAAGCCTTTTCCACCCGGCTCAAAGAGGAAAATAACTACTTTATCCCCCTTTTTCATGACGCTTTACTTGCCAGTGCCAGAAAAGCCATCTTCTTAGGACTGGAACGCAACCGCCCTGAAAGGGAAGATGCCATTGAGGGTGCCTATCAGGCAATCAGCGATATCAGAAGCCGCAGCCTTACGCTTACGGAAAGTGTTATCCTATGGCCCTTCTGTCCGGCAGACAACTTATCCTACGAAATGCTGATTCAAAAAATAACATTATAGGCATTCCTGTTTCCGTAATTACCCCTTACTTTTTTTTCCCAGCTTTTCTGCCTCTTTTTCTATCTCCTGCTTTTTCCTTCTGCGCTTTTCCATATCCTGTTCCACAAGGGTATAGATAACCGCTGTAAATGGTATTCCTAAAAACATGCCAATCACACCGCCAAATTCTCCTCCGATAATGATTGCCGCAAAAATCAGAATAGACGGAATACCGATTGCATTTCCCACGATATGGGGATAAATCAACCGGTTGTCAATCTGCTGTAAAATCAAAAATAAGGCAATAAAGGTCAGCGCCTTAATCGGCGATTCCATCACTAAAAGGAGAGCACCTATGGTTCCGCCAAAAAATGCTCCCACCACAGGAATCAGTGCCGTCACTGCCACAATTACTCCAATCAATACCGGATACGGAAGTCCCATAATCCCCATGCACAGCGCCAGAAGACAGCCTAAAATAATGGCGTCCAGACACTGTCCGGATATGAAGCTGGCATAGGTTTCATAAATGATATGTCCCACATATTCGATATTGGTGGCAATGTTTTCCGGCAGATAGGTCTCCATGAACCTGTGCAGCCATGCCCCGATGGATTCCTTTTTTGCCAGTATATAAAAAGCGAAAAACAGTCCGATAAAAAACTTCACAAAGACAGAAATGAAGCTTCCCAAGGCATTTCCACTGGCTTTGATTGCCTCGATAAAGGATTTGTTCTCCATAAGCCCGAACATACTATTCACAAGGTCCTCATCTATCTTAAAATTCTGGACAGCATTCATCATATCCTCTGAAATGCCAAAGTTTTTCTCCAGAAAGCTGATAGCCGTTTCCACTGCCTGGGGCATCTTTTCCGCAATCTGTTTCACACTTTCCACAATACCGGGTATCATGTTAAAGCATACAATAGTAATCATTCCTGTAAGTATCAGAATTGCAGCTATAATAGAGGTGGTCCGCTTTATGGTCTGGTTTTCAAAAATCCCCTTCGTCATGTATTTTTCCAGCTTCACAACAATCAAATTTACAATAAATGCTATGGCAATTCCGTAAATAAGCGGTGAAACGGCATTGTAACAGGTTGTCAGTATCCCCTTCACTACAGTGACATTTTCAACCAAAAGGTAAAACAGTACAATAAAAAATATACCCTCTAAAAATCTTTTTTCCCGGTTCCGAATCATTTTATCACCTGATTTCTATTATGTTTGTCCTATAATGGCTTAAAATCCTCCGCACCATGCTTGCAGATTGGACATACAAAATCAGCCGGCAGGGAATCTCCCTCATAAATATAGCCGCATACCGTACAGATATATCCCTTTTTCTCCGCGGGCTTTGCAGAAGGCTTAATATTTGCATGGTAATATGCGTAGGTTGCGGAGGACTTGTCTGACAAAACCTCTCCTCCGGTTACATCCGCAATAAACATGGTATGGGTTCCCAAATCTATGGTATCTGTAACCTTTCCGGAAATATATGCGTTACACTCCTTTGTGAGATAGGCAATTCCATTTTCTGCCCTTGCAAAGGTAATCTCTGCAAACTTGTCCGTATCCCTTCCACTCTGGAAACCAAAATGCTGAAAAGTATCAAATGTGGCGCTCTCATCTAAAACAGATACGTTAAACTCGCCTGTCTTCTTAATCATATCATGTGTATAATTTTCTTTGTTCACTGTGACAATAATGCGGTTCGGCGTTGTTGTTACCTGGGCTGCAGTATTAATGATACATCCATTATCCTTGTCCCCATCCTTTGCCGTCAGCACAAAAAGTCCATAACTTAATTGATTCATTACCTTATTATCCATTGCTCTACCTTCCTCTCTAAAAAAATAATCATCTGCTGTATTCCGATACCGGCTCTTATCTTTCCTCCATCGGAATATAGACCTGCTTTTTCTTCACCGCCTTATATGCCGGACGGATAATTTTTCCCTGGTTAATCAGCTCTTCTATACGGTGTGCACTCCAGCCTGCCATTCTTGCCACGGCAAACAGCGGTGTAAACAGCTCTGCCGGAAGACCCAGCATCTGATATACAAACCCCGAATAGAAATCCACATTGGCACTTACGCCCTTGTAAATTTTGCGTTCCTGTGCGATTACCTCCGGTGCTAACCGCTCTACATTGGCATAGAGCTGGTACTCCTTCTCATATCCCTTTTCCACAGAAAGCTTTTCTACAAAGCCCTTAAATACCTTTGCCCTCGGGTCAGAGATGGAATACACGGCATGCCCCATTCCATAAATGAGTCCAGCCCCGTCAAAAGCTTCCTTGTGCAGAAGCTTTTTCAGATATTCCTTAATTTCTTCCTCGTCATTCCAGTCCTTCACCTGCTCCTTCATATCCGCAAACATCTTTGTCACCTTGATATTGGCGCCGCCATGCTTTGGTCCCTTCAGGGAGCCTAAAGAAGCTGCCATAGAAGAATAGGTATCTGTTCCGGAAGAGGTTACCACATGGGTGGTAAAGGTGGAATTATTACCACCGCCATGCTCTGCATGCAGCACTAACGCCAAATCCAGAATTCTCGCCTCCAGCTCCGTATACCGGCTGTCTGGTCTTAACACATAGAGCAGATTTTCCGCTGTTGACAATCCTGGCTGCGGTGTATGTATAAACAGGCTGTTGCCGTCATGATAATGGCTGTATGCCTGATATCCGTACACCGACAACAACGGAACCACCGAAATCAGCTGCAGGCACTGCCGCAGTACATTAGGAATGGAAGTATCATCTGCCTTCCCGTCATATGCATACAGGGTCAGAACGCTTCTCTGTAATGTATTCATCATATCCTTGCTTGGCGCCTTTAATATAATATCCCTCACAAAATGTGTCGGAAGCGACATTCTGTAATCGGATAAAATCTTTGTTATCGTTGCAAGCTCCTCCTTATTCGGCAGCTTACCAAACAGCAGAAGATACACGGTTTCCTCATAACCAAATCTTTTTTCTTTTATAAAACCTGCAACAATATCCTCCACATCCACACCCTGGTAATACAGCTTACCTTCACATGGAATCATATCATTATCCTCAACAATATAGGATTGAATTTTGGAAATATCTGTAAGACCAGCAAGTACTCCCTTGCCATTAATATCACGAAGACCTCTCTTTACCTCGTATTTTGTGTAAAGCTCTGTGTCAATCTGTAGATTTTCAAGACATAACTGTGATAGTTTCTGAATCTCATCTGTCAGCTGTGAGTATGTGTTAATTCTTTCATTGTGGTTGTTATTCACGCAATCACCCTTTCTTAAACATATATCGCTTTTCTCCACATGATAGTATATCATAAAATCCCTTTGCAACCTAGACGCTTTCAAAAAATTCACAAAAACTTAACAAAGGTTACGCTCAGACCTGCCTGGCGCTGATGCCATGTGCGTCCAAAGTGATTGTCTGAGTGCCACACAGTGGTTCTCATTGGTTTGCAGACACGCTTTTGCTCCGCTTAGAACGCAAGGGACACTAGGAACCTAAAGAACAGGTTCCAAGTGCCCGCGTTCACACAGGGTCTGCAAACCAATAGAGAAACCACTTGTTGTGGCATGAGTTTTCACGTAAGACGCACAATAAGGGCAAATGTCTAAAAACATCCAGCTTTCAAGGAAGCGTAAGGTTGTGCAAAAATCATCCTGTTATACATGGCTGACGCTATACAAGAAAAGCAAAAGGCATGGAAATGTTAAAGAGCTTCCGATAGTAATAATTATGCTTGTCAGCAAAAAAACAGATTTCCCTCCGGCTTATACTCCGAAGGGAAATCTGTTTCTCTCTATTCCTGTGTCTCATTCTCTGTTGTTTCTTCTGTCACTGCCTCCGAGGGTTCCTCTTCTGTGGTTGTTTCCTCTTGAGCCCGGTAATCCTCCAGGGTCTCACCCAGAGCATCCAGAATACTGTAATCCACCGTATATACTACATCTTCCTTCTCTTTGATATATACATAGTCATCCCCTGTCATATCATTAGAACTGCCCCAGCAGATTGTATAGACGGTTCCGTCTGCCATGGTCAGAACCATCGTCTGAACAGGCTCATCAAGACCATATTCCGACAAATCCGTCACATTGTCCAGTGTCCGGGTTGCAGCCATTGCCGTAACCGTATCCAGCAGTGTACTCATTTTACTGCTGTCTACCTCAAAGGCAGCATCGGAAGCAAGGCTCCATGTATCATCCTTCAATGTAAATGTCTCTTCCTCCCCATCCAGTGTAAACCGGACAGCCGCCACATCTCCAGTATCCAAATCAAACACTTTGACGGTGGTATCCTCCTCTTCTGTCTCTGTGTTATGCCTTACCAGCATCACATATAACACCGTCAAGAGAGCCAGCACCACGACTCCTATCAAAAGCGGCAGACCCTTCTTTTTCATCGCCATCCCTTCTTTCCCGTTTATTTTTTCTTCTTTATGCCACTGTCTTATCTCCTTTTCCGATTATGGCAGATAACTCCACCGATAACCAGACAGGCAAGAGGCAGAACCAGAATCAGAATAAATGCATAAAATACTGCTTTTCCCCGTGTTACTGTCAGATAATCCAGAGAAACGGATTTACTGGCAATGGAAATAATCTCACTGTCATCTGTATCCACCATCCATTTCACACAGTTCATATAGAGCGTATAGTTGCCGTCAGAAACCATACTGTTTATGCTGTCATCCAGAATGGAGGAGGAAGAAAAGCAGGCAATCTGGGTTTCCTTCTGGGCTGCAGTATCATCCTCCGACTCCGAAGCCTCTGTCGTATCACTGCTTACACTTTCCGAAATGACAACACCTACGCTGAAGGAGCCCTCTACGTCTCCATCCTCTTTTTCATATGTGGTCATGGTCTGCGGTGATGTTTTTACAAACGCCTCGTCTGTCGGTGACAAAATCTGGTCTATTACCAGGGTATCCCGGACATCCTCTGCCACATTCAGACCCTGGCACCCGCTTAACAGTACATTGCTGGCACCAAGTGTCATTCCGTCTGTCACATCCGATGCTCCAATGGTTGGAACAATGTAATATGGTATCTGGACATAATGGTCGGTATCGGTTTCCACTATGATACCATCCGTGATTTCAATTCCATATTCCTCCAGGATGCTGTAATAGTTTTTCAAATCATTTCCCACATAATCCGTTAATATGATTGCCTTACCGCCATCCTTTAGATAATCTATGACCTTCTGTGCTTCATCTGCAGAATAATCCGTTTCCGGGGAATTTAACAAAAGTCCTGCCGCATCCTCCGGAATCCCATCTGACGTTAACAGATTCAGGGATTTTAATTCCAGGTTTGCCTTTTCAATACGGTCATTCAAAGAATCCGGAATACTGACCTCGCTATGCCCTTCCACATAATAAAGCACCGGTACATCCTCGGAAATGACATAGGCGATTGCACTGGTAATCTGTCCCTCTCCGTCAAAACCAGTCACAGTGGACTGGTAAGTGGTATAATCTAACTCCGTCTCGTACAAGTTGCTATAGGAAACTACCTTGCTACGGCTGCCTCCCACTACAATCAGACTGTTTTCAGACAGCGAATCTTCCGTATACTGCTTTATAAATGCCGGATTGGCAACCGGGTCTACGGTTTCTACCTTGATTTTAGAGGAACCTTCCTCGTACTGGTCTAAAAGCTTCTCAATATTGCTGTCCTCGTTGCCGGATTGAACAATATAATAAATGGTAATATCATCCGTAAGATTCTTTAGGGTCTCCTTTGTCTCATCTCCTATGGTATATAATTTTCCGGTACTGATATCAAACTGTGTATATTTTGAAGGAATCTGCCCCACAACCAGATTGAGAACCACAATCACTGCAACAACAATTACAGATAATGCCGCACTATAGCTTCCCTTCTTAAACGCCTTTTTATTGCGGATAAGCCGGATTGGTTTTTTCTTTTTATTATCAACTGCCATATCTTACACCTCCTAACTCCAACGTCTCTTCTTCATGGTCTGCGTTGTCAGAAAAATAAACACTGCCATAACAGACAGAAAATAGATAATCGCTGTAACATTAAAGGTGCCGTCAATAAATGCCTGAAAATGTCCATCCACGTTGCAGGCTTCCATTATTTTTACAATAATTCCATCCGACATGGAGGACGGAAGAAAGCTTTCCAATCCACTCATAATATAGCTCAAAAACATTACAACAAATGTGAGTACCGCCGCAATAATCTGATTATCCGTTAAGGAGGAGATAAACATTCCCACCGCAATATTGGCGGCTCCCAGCAGGAAAAATCCAAGGATTGCCGTATAATTCTGAGCAAAGGAAATCTCCCCAAACTGCCTCATAATTAATGGATAAACACAGATTACAGCCATGGGAACCAGATACACGGTTATCAGTGCCAAATATTTTCCAAATACTATTTTTTCTATGGACACCGGCGCTGTCAGCAGCAGCTGGTCCGTCTTCTGCTTCCGTTCCTCAGACAACACACGCATGGTCAAAACCGGTATTGCAATCAGAAAGACAAAGGTAATGCTGTTAAATGTAACATTCATGGACGGATATCCCATATTCAGGTTATAGGCAAAGAAATAGATTCCCACAATCAGGAACACAAAAAACATGAATACATAACCTGTCATGGATTTAAAGTAGCTTGCCAGCTCTCTCTTATATATCGCTTTCATTTTCTGTTTCCTCCTTACCTTCCTTCCGGATAAATCGTTCTCTCTTTTTTCTCGCCTCTTCTGCCTTTTCGGAAACAGCCTGTTCCGCATCCGTTTCGCTCTCTGTCAGCTCCAGGAAGATATCCTCCAGGGACATTTTATCCTGTTTCAGCTCCAGAATCGGACATTCCGCATCTGCCAGCATATAAAACAGCTCCGGACGGATGTCCGCCGTCCCCTCCACCTGTAATGTTCCTGTCCAGACCGTTCCTTCCCGTGCGCCTTTTACCTGAACCGTCTCATCAAATTTTTCAGCAAATAATGAAGTAACCCTGTCATCTGCATCCAGTATGCTTAAATCCAATTTTGCGGCGCCTCCCATACTCTGTCCCAGATTAGCCGGTGTATCACAGGCAACCAGCTTTCCGTGGGAAATAATCATAATCTGGTCACAGATTGCACTTACCTCCGACAAAATATGGGAGCTCAGTATAACTGTATGCTCTATACTTAAGTCCTTAATCAGACTTCGAATTTCGATAATCTGCTTCGGGTCTAATCCCACTGTCGGTTCATCCAGTATAAGTATCTCCGGATTGCCAACCAGCGCCTGCCCCAGACCTACCCTCTGCCGGTAGCCCTTTGACAGATTCTTTACGAGACGGTCCTTCACATCTGCAAGTCCCAGCAAATCCATAATATCAGTTATCATTTCTTCCCGTTCCGTCTTTTGAACTGCCTTCAATTCTGCTGTAAACTGCAGACATTCCCGTACCGTCATATCCATATACAACGGTGGCTGCTCCGGAAGATAACCGATGCACTTTTTTGCCTCCTCCGGCTCCTCTAAAATATCATGTCCGTTAATCACAACCGAGCCCTCGTTGGATGCCAGATACCCGGTTATCATATTCATTGTTGTAGATTTACCTGCTCCGTTTGGTCCAAGGAAGCCATATATCTGCCCCTTTTCCACACGAAAAGACAAGTGGTCCACCGCCACATGATTCCCGTAGCGTTTCACAAGGTCTTTTACCTCAATCATTGCTTCGTCCTCTCTTTCATAATAAACTTATGTGTTCCCGCTAATCTTATTCCCAGCCTATGAACAATCTGTGTTCATTTCCCAAAAGAAATGTGTAAATTTCTGGTACAGAATGTGAAATATGGTAATCTGTTAAAATTTTACCTTTTATAAAAATTTATTCATAAAGTAGACACAGTTTCTTTGTAAAATTTTTCTATTCAGCCCAGGATATAACCAGAAACCCGGTGAAGCTGAAAAATACATATCGTATGGGGATTCAAATCATGACAGACGAAGAATATTTTAATTTTATACAATCCTATGATGATGCAAGGCAGATACTCCTTACCCGGTTAGACGTGCTGAACCACACCCTGTACACCGAGTACTCCAATCATCCGATACACAACGTACAGAGCCGCCTGAAAAAGAAAAAAAGCCTGGAGGACAAGCTTAGAAGAAAAGAAAAGGAACCCACCATGTCAAATGCCAAGGACTGCATACAGGACATAGCGGGAATCCGCGTTATCTGCTATTTTATTGAAGATGTCTATAATATCCTCCGGATTCTGAAACGACAGAAGGATTTAATCGTCATCAAGGAACGGGACTACATATCCAACCCCAAATCCAACGGATACCGCAGCTACCATATCATAATGGGCGTTCCTGTTTACTGCTTAGACGGCATGGCATATTTTCCGGTTGAAATTCAGCTGCGGACACTTTCCATGGACTTCTGGGCGAGCATGGAGCATCGGATTTCCTACAAGAAAAAACGCTGTGATGAGGAGTCCATTATGAAGGAGCTTAAGGACTATGCAGACGTCCTCGCCGTTATTGAGAAACGCTTTGAGCAATACAATGATGTTGGCACAATCCAATAAAATTAAAAAAAATCTATGCAGCCGGCTTATTTTTCAAACCGGTGCATAGAATCTGTCCTATTTCTGCTCTGGACGTTTAGGCTGATGTAAAAATCCAGAACAATACGGAGGCCACCTGCGTCCACTGCGCTTAACCTCTCCCTCTGTGATTTTCTTAACCACCTTCAGGACATGCCTGTTCACTTCTTTGTTCCTATTCACCTCTTCTTCACCTCCTGTCTCTCTATTTTTGCTACACAGACCAGGATTGCACACAATATGACACCGCTGCTCATATACCCTACGAGGTACATATCTACCTTTAAATAATAGCAGAAAAGGATAATACCCACCTCAAGCATAGTCATAATTCTGGCTGCCTTCTTCATCTCTGACAATTCCTGGTCGTCATAGTTCATATTGGGATGGTTCACCGTGCCAATACACGCAAGTACGCACACCGATATGGCAAGCGAACCAAACAATGCCGGTGGCTGCTTGATTAACTCCGGCATCAAGACCACGACAGTACAATATATTCCAACCGTCCCTAAGAGACATGTGCGAAAAGACCACAAATGATAGCCTCCTGTCCTTTTTCTCAGGGAATAGAAAAAGACAAGAAATGCCACGGTCTCAATTACCCTGTCAAACACCAGGGATAAACCCACAATGGCACATGTGGTTATCGCACTTTCCGTAAGTGTAATCAATGCGTAAACATAATGCTCCTGCTCCGGAACATCAATGAGTCCCTCTCTTGTCATCTGCTTAATCATTCTGACTGCCGCTCTCTCTACCATAAATCCCACCTCCGTTTCTGACAATAACACAAATCAGCCGATTATCAATACTGATTGCAGAAACTGGACGAATTTTGCAGAAAATGGATAAGCTTCCCTTACTGTGGTATAACAATGCTCGAATGTAAAACGAGGATCCCGTTTTGTAAACGAGTTTCACATTTTGAAAG
>JAXVOW010000296.1:0-6175 GCA_037301995.1 bacterium
TGGAGAAATCCGGGAGGATAATCTGATTGTGTTCCAGGCAACCTCCCTGGGATTGGCACCCAATATAGAATGTGTTGTGCTGGATGACCCTGCATTTTATAAAAAGACAGCAATCGGAGTGGATTTGATTTATAATCCTGCCCAGACCCGGTTTATGAGGCTGGTGACAGAGTATGGAGGAAGGGCGTATAATGCCCTGAAAATGCTGTTGTATCAAGGAGTCATCGCTTATGAGCTATGGAGTGATATGACAGTTCCTCAGGATGTCATTGAGGATATCTATGTGGATTTGAAGCGTAAGGTATATCCGAAGGATAATATTGTATTAATTGGATTTATGGGAAGTGGAAAAACTACCGTTGGAAAAGTGCTGGCGCGGCAGCAGCATATGGATTTTCTGGATACGGACGCCTTTATTGAAAAGCGGGCTGGCAAATCCATTTCCGATATCTTTGCAGAGGACGGGGAAGCAGCTTTCCGCAGAATTGAGACAGAGGTTTTGATGGATTTGCGGGATAATGTAAAGAATACCGTATTGGCAACCGGCGGAGGAATGCCTCTTAAGAAAGAAAATGCACGTCTGCTTAAGGAAATTGGCAGCGTGTGTTATCTGACAGCGGCGCCTCAGGTGATTTATGAACGGGTGAAGGGTAATTCTGACCGTCCGCTTTTACAGGGGGAGAATCCATATGGAAAAATCTGTAGTCTGATGAGCGAAAGAAAGCCTCTCTATGAAGAGGCGGCGGATGCAGTGATTGAGACAAATTCTGATAATCTGGAAGAAATAATAAGGAGCATCAATATATGTTTGAAAAGAGAAGAAATGATTTAAGACAGTTAATCCGTGAAAAGCAGATGGACGGGGTATTGCTTGACAGTCCTTCCAATCTGTACTATTACACCGGCTTTACCGGTGGGGAGGCAATGTTTTTCATGCCGATGGACGGGGAAGCCTTGCATGATGGAGACGTTTCCGGAACTGGACAGGAGTCCGGTTATATTATCACGGATTCCCGTTACTATGAGCAGGTGGAAAAGGAGTGTCCGGGTGTTTTGCTGCTTAAGCTGGAACAGACAGGCTATGGGGAAGTGGTAAAAGGCTTATTAGACCGGATATATGGAAGCAAGAGGCATCAGGGAGGAAGCATGGAAAAGGTTCGTATTGCTGTGGAGGACACCATGAATCTGGCAAGATATATGAAACTTTGTGAGGCTTGTAAGGCGTATTCCTTTGAGCCCGCCAGCGGTAGCATTAATACCTGCAGAATGGTGAAGGATGATGCGGAGCTTGCCAGGCTTGCAAAGGCAGAGGCAATTGGGGATGCGGCATTTTCTTATATACTGGATAGATTAAAGCCGGGAATTACAGAGGCAGAAATTGCATTGGAGCTTGAATTTTTCATGAAGAGACAGGGAGCCTCCAGGCTCAGCTTTGACACTATTGCAGCCAGTGGTCCAAATTCCTCCATGCCCCATGCCCAGGTGACAAACAGGCGGGTTGAAAAGGGTGACTTTGTGACCATGGATTTTGGCTGTGTATATCAGGGGTATTGCTCGGACATGACAAGAACCGTGGCAGTGGGCACGCCGACAGAGGAAATGAAGAAGGTGTACCAGATTGTATTGGATGCCAACCTCCGGGCAATGGATAGCATCCGGGAAGGCGTCCGGTGCAGTGAAATCGATGCGGCTGCCAGGGATTACATCCGGGATTGTGGATATGGGGCATATTTCGGGCATGGCTTAGGGCATGGCGTCGGACTGGACATTCATGAGGAGCCGAGATTTTCTCCAAAATGTGATGTGATTACCAGAGAAAATATGGTAATTACGGATGAGCCGGGTATTTATCTGCCGGGCAGGTTCGGCGTCCGGATTGAGGACTTAGTGGTGGTGAAGAAGGATGGCTTTGAAACGCTGTCCCGGTCAGACAAAAAGCTGATTATTCTATAGAAGTATCAAGGCTTATCCAGATTTACAGAAATCCAGGAATTTTTTAGCGGTGGTGTTCAGACCGTGCTCATCATAGATAAAACCCACTGTGCGTTCCGGTATGTCGTAGCCTACAGGCACCTCTAAAACCTGTCCGGATTCAATATAAGAGGAGACAAATTCCCGTACCACGCAGGCTACCCCCATTCCGATGGAGGCAAAATCAATTAACAAATCCATATTGTTGATTTCCAGAACCTGTCCCGGATGGATATGGTTCCTGTCAAAAAAGGTATCAATGTAGATGCGGGAAATGTTGCCCTTATCCAAAAGCATAAGGTTGGATTTTTCTAATATTTCCTTTCCACTCATGGGAATGGACGTGGCAGGAGCTTCATTTTTTTCCGTGAACAGAAGGAGTCCTGCCATATTGGGGATAGATGAGAAGGGTTCGCTTTCGGTCCCACTGTCACTGCCGGTAATGGCATCCTGTTCTCTGAGCATCAGGTTGTCTAAATAGGTCTGGGTCGCCACAAAGGTATCATGAATGGATTTTACAGGCATAAAATGAAAGCCTTTATCCAGAGGTGTATCACATATCAGTCCGATATCAATTTTTCCCTGTTTTAATAGCTGGATTGTCTCAAAGGTGGGATTGCAGGCTATGGACACCTTTACATGGGGATTATCCCGGATAAAGTCCTGAAGATAGGAGAGCAGGATATGCTTGCAAAGGGAGGTGGACACGCCGATGCGGATTTGTCCAATGCCAAACTGCCCAATCCGCTTTAAGGTTTTCTCGGCGGTATCAATGGAATCAAAGGCTGTTGACAAATAATGGAAAAGAGTTTTCCCCTCTTCGGTGAGACGTACTCCCTTTTTGCTGCGAATAAAAAGGGTATGGTTCAGGGACTGCTCTAATCTGGCTATGGATTTGGAGACCGCAGGCTGGCTGATATACAGATTTTCAGCTGCTTTGCTGATATTACCGCTTCTGGCGGTTTCATAGAATATTTTATAGTAGTTTAAATTCTGCTCCATGGTAATACTCTCCTGCAATTATTTATCTATCATTATAACACAGGAGAGGGAAAATTCCAATAATTTATAACTTGAGGTTATGATAAATATTCAAAATATATATTTTATTTATACTGGGCTTTGTGGTATGATAAGAACAAAATTTATGAAAAGAAAAGGAGAGATTGTGTTATGGGAATGACAATGACACAGAAAATCTTAGCCGCACATGCTGGTCTGCCAGCTGTTGAGGCGGGACAGTTAATTGAGGCAGATTTGGATTTAGTACTAGGAAATGATGTGACGACACCGGTGGCAATCCATGAGATGGATAAGTTCAAGACAGACAAGGTGTTTGACAAGGATAAGATTGCGATGGTATTGGACCATTTCACACCGAATAAGGATATCAAGAGTGCAGAGCACTGTAAATGTGTGAGAGAGTATGCCTGTGCACAGAACATTACTAATTTCTTTGACGTTGGGGAAATGGGTATTGAGCACGCATTACTTCCGGAAAAAGGATTAATTGTAGCAGGCGAGACCTGTATCGGTGCAGATTCCCATACCTGTACCTATGGTGCACTGGGAGCATTTTCCACCGGTGTCGGTTCCACCGATATGGCGGCTGGTATGGCAACCGGAAAAGCATGGTTTAAGGTGCCTTCTGCCATTAAATTTGTATTAACCGGTAAGCCTGGAAAATGGGTGAGCGGTAAGGATGTTATCTTACATATCATCGGTTTAATTGGTGTGGACGGGGCGCTTTATAAATCAATGGAATTTGTGGGAGACGGCATTGCCAGTCTTTCCATGGATGACCGTTTCACTATGGCAAATATGGCAATTGAAGCCGGAGCAAAGAATGGTATCTTTCCGGTGGATGAGAAGACAATTGCGTATATGAAGGAGCATTCCGTTAAGGAATATAAGGTCTACGAGGCAGACGAGGATGCGGTGTATGATGAGACTTATACCATTGATTTGAGCAAATTAGAGCCTACAGTGGCATTTCCGCATTTACCGGAGAATACAAAGCCAATCAGTGAAGTACCGGAAATCAAGATTGACCAGGTAGTAATTGGTTCCTGTACCAACGGACGGATTGAGGATTTAAGAGTTGCCGCTAAGGTTTTAGAGGGAAGAAAATGTGCCAGGGGACTTCGTGTCATTGTAATTCCTGCAACCCAGGCAATTTATTTACAGGCGATGGAGGAAGGACTTCTTAAGACATTTATTGAGGCAGGCGCAGTGGTTTCCACACCGACCTGTGGCCCGTGTCTTGGCGGACATATGGGAATCCTTGCAGCAGGTGAAAAGGCGGTGGCAACCACAAACCGTAACTTTGTAGGACGTATGGGACATGTGGATTCTGAGATTTATTTAGCTTCACCGGCGGTGGCAGCAGCCTCTGCAGTAACCGGAAAGATTTCCTGTCCCTGCGAGTTAGGGTTATGATTATTTGTTGGGGCTGGCTCTGATAAGTTATAATTCAGAATAGAGAAGGCACTGAGAAAAGGTACGTAACAGATTTGGTGTAATAGAAAGAGATGGAGGTATATATAGTTATGAAAGCACATGGAACAGTACATAAATATGGAGATAACGTGGATACAGATGTTATCATTCCTGCAAGATATTTAAATTCATCTGACCCGGCAGAGCTTGCAAAGAGCTGCATGGAGGATATCGACAAGGACTTTGTAAACCGGGTAAAGCCAGGAGACATCATGGTGGCAAACAAGAATTTTGGGTGCGGTTCATCCAGAGAGCATGCGCCGATTGCCATTAAGGCAAGTGGTATCAGCTGTGTCATTGCCGAGACCTTTGCAAGAATTTTTTACCGGAATGCCATCAACATCGGTCTTCCGATTATTGAGTGTCCGGAGGCGGCAAAGGGAATCGAAGCCGGAGACGAGGTGGAGATTGACTTTGACAGCGGTATGATTTACAACAGGACAAAGGGAACAGAGTTCAAGGGTCAGGCGTTCCCTCCATTTATGCAGGAGATTATCAAGGCTGAGGGACTGGTTAATTATATCAATAATAAATAATGTTTTTTTGACTGTGGGTTAAGAGGAGAGATACCGCGATGGAGTTTCAGGAGATTATCAAGCAGATTACTTCTATATGTAAAGAAAATGATGTAACTTCGCTGCTATTATTTGGTTCTTATGCAAAGGGAACAAATACGGAAAAGAGTGATATTGATATTGTTGTCTGTGGTAATTATAATTTCCTTAAGTTGGAAGAAGAATTGCAGAATATTTCCACATTAAAAAATATCGATATTTTTGAATGGGAAACGTGTAAAGATAATGTACTGCTTAGAGAGGATATTGAAAAATATGGAAAGAAAATTTATTAATCGCTTTTATTCCTATTGTAACTGTTTGAAGGATTTTTCTGAAGCAAAGCATAGAGATGTAACGGATTCTTTTGTTTTAAGTGGAACAGTCAATAAGTTTTCCCTGACTTTTGACCTGTCATGGAAAGTGATGAAAGATATTTTAGTGCAATATTATGGTATATCGGACTTTGCAACAGGTTCACCCAGAGAAACGTTGAAATCTGCCTATAAAGTGGATTTGATTTCCGATGATACATGGATGGAGATGTTAAAAATCCGAAATGAACTGCCCCATGATTATAATGCTATGATTGCAGAAAAATATGTCAGACGTATCATTGATGAATTTATTTACCTTTTCTGGCAGTTTAAGGATAAGGTTGATGCATTGCTTTCGGATATGGAAGAAAGAATAGAATAAGAGAAAAGAGAGGTTAAGGTATGAATTATAATTTAGCAGTAATCAAGGGCGACGGTATCGGTCCGGAGGTCGTTACCGAAGCCATGAAGGTATTAGATAAGATTGGAGAGAAATTCGGTCATACATTTAATTATGACCAGCTGTTGATGGGAGGCTGCTCCATTGATGCGTATGGAGTACCCCTTACGGATGAGGCGGTAGAAAAAGCAAAGAAAGCGGACGCAGTTTTATTAGGCTCTATCGGTGGTAATACCAGTACATCTCCATGGTACAAATTAGAGCCTTCCTTGAGACCGGAGGCAGGACTTTTAAAAATCCGTAAGGAGCTGGGTTTATTTGCAAATTTAAGACCGGCGCTTTTATATCCGGAATTAAAGGGTGCCTGTCCACTGAAGGAAGAGATTGCAGACAAGGGCTTTGACATGATGATTATGCGTGAGCTTACCGGCGGT
>JAXVOW010000297.1:0-12693 GCA_037301995.1 bacterium
CAAACATGAAGCTGACTATTGGCAAACATGAAGCTGACTATTGGCAAACATGAAGCTGACTATTGGCAAACGTGAAGCTGACTATTGGCAAACATGAAGTTGATTGTTGGCAAACATGAAGCTGATTGTTGGCAAACTTGAGGTTGATGTTGGAAGAATTATAGAGGATAAAATGAAATAGAACAGAAAGAAGGAGAGAATGATGGATTTAAGTTTAACTGCCGTGGAGCTCGGCAAAAAGATTAAAAATAAAGAGATATCCGTAGTGGAAGCTACAACAGCATTTCTTGACAGTATTGAGACGAAGGAGAAGGATGTCAATGCATTTGTTACGGTAGACCGGGAGGGAGCCCTTAAGAGAGCCGAAGAGGTTCAGAGGCTGATTGATGACGGAACCCTTACGGGACCGCTGGCGGGTGTTCCGGTTGCCATTAAGGACAATATGTGTATTGATGGGATGCTGACCACCTGTTCCTCTAAGATTTTATCAAACTTCAAGCCGACGTTTACCGCTACAGCAGTGGAGAAATTGCAGGCAGCGGGAGCAGTTATTGTCGGTAAGACCAATATGGATGAATTTGCGATGGGCTCCACAACAGAGACCTCTTATTATGGAGAGACGAAGAATCCATGGGATTTGGAGAGGGTACCGGGAGGCTCCTCCGGTGGTTCTGCGGCGGCAGTTGCAGCGGAAGAGGTTCCTTATGCATTGGGCTCCGATACCGGCGGAAGTATCCGCCAGCCGGCTGGCTTTTGCGGTGTGACGGGAATTAAGCCAACTTATGGCAGAGTATCCAGATATGGTCTGATTGCATATGGTTCTTCTCTTGACCAGATTGGACCGTTGGCAAAGGATGTAACAGACTGTGCGGCAATTTTAGAGGCAATCTGTGGCAAAGACGATAAGGATTCCACCTCGGTAAAGGAAGCAGGAGACGATTTTACTTCTGCCCTGGTGGATGATGTAAAGGGAATGAAGATTGGTATTCCAAAGGATTATCTTGGAGAGGGACTGGAGCCGGAAGTGAAGGAAGCCGTTATGGCGGCTGCAAAGGCTTTAGAGGCAAAGGGCGCCATTGTTGAGGAATTTGACTTAAGTCTTGTGGAGTATGCAATTCCGGCATATTATATAATTGCTTCCGCAGAGGCAAGCTCAAACTTAGAGCGTTTTGACGGCGTGAAATATGGCTACCGCACCGAAGAATTTTCAGACCTTCACAATATGTATAAAAAGACCCGTTCCGAAGGGTTTGGTGCCGAGGTAAAGAGAAGAATTATGTTAGGCTCATTCGTACTTTCTTCCGGATATTTTGATGCATATTATATGAAGGCACTTCGGACAAAGGCATTGATTAAACAGGCGTTTGATAAGGCATTTGAAAAGTATGATGTGATTTTGGGTCCGGTGGCACCGACAACTGCCTTAAAGCTTGGACAATCCCTAAGCGACCCAATCAAGATGTATTTAGGAGATATTTATACCGTTTCTGTAAATCTCGCAGGTCTTCCGGGAATTTCCCTTCCTTGCGGATATGATAGCAGCGGACTTCCAATCGGCTTACAGCTGCTTGGAAAGCATTTTGACGAGAAGAGTATTATTCGTGCGGCTTACGCATTTGAACAGACGAAAGAATACAAACGTCCTGCATTTGCAGTAGAAAGGGGGCTTTAAAATGAGTAAGGCATATGAGACAGTCATCGGTTTAGAGGTGCATGTGGAGCTGGCAACAAAAACAAAGATTTTCTGTGGATGCTCTACTGCATTTGGCGGAGCTCCTAATACCCATACCTGTCCGGTATGTACCGGTATGCCGGGTTCTTTGCCGGTACTGAATAAAGAAGTGGTAAATAAGGCAATTGCAGTGGGTCTTGCAACCAACTGTAAGATTACCCAGAATTGTAAATTTGACCGTAAGAATTATTTCTATCCGGATAATCCGCAGAATTATCAGATTTCCCAGCTGTATTATCCAATCTGCCGGGATGGAAAGGTAGAGATTGAGGTGGATGGAAAGAAGAAATTCATCGGCATCCATGAGATTCATATGGAGGAGGATGCAGGTAAGTTAATCCATGACCCGTATACAGATAGTTCATTGGTGGATTTTAACCGTTCCGGTGTACCGTTGATTGAGATTGTATCCGAGCCGGATATGCGTTCTGCCGATGAGGTTATCGCTTATCTTGACAAGCTGAGAACCACCATTCAGTATCTTGGTGCTTCCGATTGCAAATTAAATGAAGGCTCCATGCGTGCGGATGTGAACCTGTCTATCCGTGAGGTGGGTGCCACAGAATTTGGTACCCGTACCGAGATGAAGAACTTAAATTCCTTTAAGGCGATTGCAAGAGCCATAGAAAATGAGAGAGAACGCCAGATTGATTTGTTAGAGGCTGGCAAAGAAGTAATTCAGGAAACCAGAAGATGGGATGATACGAAGGAATATTCCTATGCAATGCGTTCCAAGGAGGATGCACAGGATTATCGTTATTTTCCGGACCCGGACCTTGTTCCGATTATTATCAGTGACGAATGGTTAGAGGAAATACGAAGTAAGCAGCCGGAATTCCGGGAGGAGAAGAAAGCGCGTTATCAGGAGGAATATGGTCTTCCAGAGTATGATGCAGATATTTTAACCGGTACGAAGAAGCTGGCAGATATCTTCGAGGAGACAGTGGCACTTGGTGCGAATCCAAAGAAGGTTTCCAACTGGTTAATGGTGGAAACGATGCGGCTTTTGAAAGAGAAGGAAATGGATGCAGAGGATATCGGATTTTCTGCGGAAAATCTGGCTAAGCTTATTAAGTTAGCAGACTCCCAGGCAATCAATTCCACTGTGGCAAAGGAAGTGTTTGAGAAAATCTTTGCAGAGGATATTGACCCAGACAAGTATGTAGAAGAAAAGGGGCTTAAGACGGTTAATGACGAAGGCGCTCTTCGGACTGCGATAGAACAGGTGATTGCAGATAATCCACAATCTGTGGAGGATTACCGCAATGGTAAGGAAAAGGCAATCGGCTTCTTAGTGGGACAGACCATGAAGGCGATGAAGGGTAAGGCAAATCCAGGAATGGTAAACCAGATATTGAAGGAACTGCTATAGTATAAGCAAATGCCTCACAAGGATTAGAAGATTAATCTTTGTGAGGCTGTTTTTATTTTATTGTTTTTTGTTTCTTACAATAAAAAAGAAGTGACTTCAAGTATGAGATAATAGTATAATGATGAGAAGATATTAGAGAAAAATTGAATTGTTTCAGAAAATAATTCATTGAAGGGAGAATTTTATACATGCAAGAATCCAGTATATTAATATATATAACAGAAGATGGGGAAACAAAGATTGAAGTTACTTTTGATGATGATACTGTTTGGTTGTCAATTAACCAGATGACAGAGTTGTTTCAACGTGATAAATCAACGATTTCTCGTCATATTAAAAATATTTTTAGTGAAGGTGAACTGGAAGAAAGGTCAACTGTTGCATTTTTTGCAACAGTTCAAAATGAAGGTGGCAGGGAAGTTGAAAGAAAAATTGCCTATTATAATCTGGATGTGATTATATCTGTGGGATATCGAGTGAAATCATTGCGAGGTACACAATTCAGAATATGGGCAACAAAAATATTAAAAGAATATATGAAAAAGGGATTTGCACTTGATGATGAACGATTGAAAAGACTTGGTGGTGGAAATTATTTTGATGAATTGCTTGCAAGAATCAGAGATATTCGTTCATCAGAAAAAGTCTTTTGGAGAAAAGTATTAGAGATATATGCAACTAGCATTGACTATAATCCAAAAGCAGAAAGCTCTATTGCTTTTTTCAAACAGGTACAGAATAAAATGCACTGGGCGGCTCATAAGCATACTGCGGCAGAAATTATTTATCAAAGAGCTGATGCGGAACATGAAAATATGGGATTGACTTCTTGGGAGGGAGAAAATATCCGAAAGTCGGATGTAGAAGTTGCAAAGAATTATTTAGATGAAACAGAAATAGACGCATTGAATAAAATTGTAACTGCATATCTCGATATTGCGGAAGTTCATGCGTTAAATAAAGAACCAATGTACATGAAAGATTGGCTGGAAACGATAGATGACTACTTGAAAATGACCAGAAGAGATATACTGACAACAAAAGGAAAAGTAACCCATAGACAGGCATTAGAAAAGGCACATTCTGAATATGAAAAATATAAGAAAAGGCAAGAAGATTTTCTTTCACCAGTGGAACAGCATTTTATTGAAAGCATTAAAGAGTTGGAGAAGCTAGAATAGATTACTATCAATTACACAAAATAGTGGTAGACTTATTTTTCAACATTAAAATCTGGAAAGGAAACCCTATTGTGTATGAGTAATCATTTGATAGACCAAAGCAGTCCCTATCTTTTACAGCATGTTAACAATCCTGTTGACTGGTATCCATGGTGTCAGGAAGCCTTTGAGAGGGCGGCAGACGAGGATAAGCCCATATTTTTAAGTGTGGGTTACAGCACCTGTCACTGGTGTCATGTCATGGCACATGAAAGCTTTGAAAATACAGAGATTGCAGAAATCTTAAATCAGCATTTTATATCCATCAAGGTGGATCGTGAGGAGAGACCGGATGTTGACAGTGTATACATGTCATTTTGCCAGGCGTTTACAGGAAGCGGCGGCTGGCCGATGAGTATTTTTATGACGGCAGACCAGAAGCCCTTTTTTGCGGGAACCTATTTTCCGCCGGAATCACAATATGGCAGGATTGGATTTCGGGAATTGCTGCTCAGAGTTGTAGAAAAATGGCAAAACAATAGAGCAGGACTTATGCAGGCATCCGATGTGATTATTGCCTGTATAAATGACAATGATAGAAATTCATTTAAGCAGATAAATAGCAGGCTTCCGGAGCTTGCGGTGGACATATTCTCTAAAAGCTTTGATAAACGATATGGTGGATTTGGGGAGGCTCCTAAATTCCCAACACCCCATAATTTAATTTTTCTTACGTTGTATTCAACGCTTTATCAGGACAAACAGGCTATGGAGCTGGTAGAAATAACCTTGGACAGGATGCGCAGAGGCGGTATTTTTGACCATATAGGTTATGGGTTTTCCAGATATTCTACAGATTCGTATTTTTTAGTACCCCATTTTGAAAAAATGCTTTATGACAATGCATTGCTGATACTGGCGTATTCCCTTGCATATAAAGTATCAGGAAATGAGAGCTTTCTTGATACTGCCGAAAAAACAGCGGAATATATTTTCCGGGAAATGACAGGTCCGGACGGAGAATTTTATTCTGCACAGGATGCCGACAGTGAGGGAGAGGAAGGCAGGTTTTATGTCTGGGACTATGATGAAATCGGTAACATTTTAGGGGAAGAAAAGGGAAGGGAATTTTGTGAATATTTTGGTATTACAAAACAGGGAAATTTTGAGGGGAAGAATATTCCCAACCTTTTAGGGGGAGATGAGATTTCTGACAGGTTTTACCGTGAAATTGCCGTGTTATATGATGTCCGCAAATCCCGTACAAGGCTTCATCTTGACGATAAGGTGCTTACGGCATGGAATGCACTGATGATTTGCGCAATGTCTATGCTTTATAGAGTTACAGGGAGTCAGCGTTATATAGAAGCTGCAAAAAATGCCCAGCGCTTTATTGAGAAAAATCTTGTCGAGGGAAATATTCTCTATGTCAGCTGCCGTGAAGGTGTAAGGTCGGTAAAGGGGTTTCTGGATGAATATGCGTATTACACCGCTGCACTCCTCTGTCTTTATGATGCGGCTTTTGATGAAAGCTATTTGGAACGGGCAAAAGATATCTGCAGGGAGGCAGAGAGACAGTTTGCGGATGCAGATACCGGTGGATATTATCTAAATGGAACGAAAAATGACAGTCTGATTACAAAGCCGAAGGAGACATATGACGGTGCCCTGCCCAGCGGAAACTCTGTCATGGCATATTGTCTGGTGCGGTTATCCCAGCTGGGGGATGGACAAGACGATAGCAGGAAGGCAGAAAAGCAGCTTGCCTATATGTCTGCCAAAGCGGAAGGTTATCCGGCAGGATATAGCATGTTTTTAACCGCACTGCTGATGTATTTAAATCCACCGGAAAAAATCACAGTGGTACTGTCAAAGGAAGACCAGGCAGAAAAAATCATGGCGCATCTTCCCTTTTATGCGGATATAAAAATACTGTCACAGGAAACAGCGGAATACAAGCTGCTAAATAATAAAACAACCTATTATGTGTGCCAAAACCGTACCTGCCTTCCGCCGTCAAACCAAACACCTTTTTAACGGGAAGGTCATATGATAAAGAAAAAAGGCTGATATTTATGGAATATGCAGATTATGTACCTGTTATAGGTACGATTTTTAATATTGCAAGGGGAAATGACTGCTGCAGCCAGCGGATGTCACTTCGTACCGAAAATGGAATTGTAAATTTTATGGTAGATTCCCAAACGCAGGTTATTGACAGCAGGCAGCTGCGGCCAGGAATGCAGGTGGCAGCATTTTATGACAGCAGTCTGCCGGTACCGTTGATTTTTCCTCCGCAGTATACGGCTAAGATAATTACGGTGGTTGGCAGAAATGAGCAGGTAATGCTGAACTTTTTTGACCGGAATCTGCTTGCGGAAGACAGGTCCTTGCAGCTGAATATTGCAGGAAATACCATTCTTAACACTATCAATGGGCAAAGCTTTACCTGTGACCCGGGGAGGCATACCCTTTTGGTTTATTATTCCGTAACAACAAGAAGTATTCCTCCCCAGACGACACCGAGAAGGATTATTGTATTGTGCTAGATGAAATTATTTAAAGCGTATGTTATACTGTACAAAGAGCAGATGAGTTCATAAGATAGAATACAAAAACATGAGTAAAGCAGAAAACGGCAGAGGGAATAGGAGATTTACATGGTGGGGAAGATGAAAGGAAAAGTACTGCTATTTGCCGCATTATTGGGAGCAGTGTGTATGGGATACAGTTATGGCAAATGGAAGGTATTGCAGGTATGTGCAGAGGAACTGACAGAGGACAGCAAAGAGGGGGATAAGGAAGAAGATGCACAGGAGGATATCTGGAAAGTAGAAATCCGTAATGATACGCAGCAGTTTTATGCAGAGGATGGAACTGCGCTGTTGTCTTATGACTGTCAGGTATTTACACTTTCCAATGCAAAGGATGGAGAGGCGGCAATAAAGGTGATGGACGCTTTGAAAAAGGAGGAAGAAACACTGGAGCCTTATCTGGAATTTGCCAATGAGGATTATGACGATATGAGAAATTCAGAGGTGCAAGAGAATTTCCGTAGCCACTATTATGGAAAAGAGTATACGTTTACAGAGGTAAATGGCTATTTGAGTGTTGTCTGTCAGGAATTATCATTTTCTGGAGGGGCACACCCTAATATATCCCAGCATGCATATGTATTTGCACCGGACGGAAACCGCTTATATTTAAACGATTTATTTGAAAATGTTAATGAGACACGGGAAATAGTAATTGCGAAGCTTCGTCCTGAAATGTGGAAGCTGTGTAAGGATGACGGAAAAGAGTCTGCCGGGCTGAATGAAGTGCTTCAACAGATAGCTGCCCAGCTGGAAGAAATGGGACGGTATGAACGGATATTTTCTGATTTTTTCACCGATGGGGAGTATGGTAATAAAGAGCAATGCTGGTATCTGGATGAGGAAGGGGTTGTTCTCCTTGCCAATCCTTACAAATTATTGGTCGGATATAGCGGTCAGGTTCAGGAATTCCATGTATCTAGTAAAATGATAGACAACTGGAAATGTCCGGTATACGAATGATACAGGAAAACTCCGCTTTAATAATTAGCTTTATATTTCCGTTTGCTTTTCTCAATGATGGGAATGATTACATAAACATCAAAGGTCTGGGTAACCAGAGTTTTGCACATCCCGTGGTATGTCTCGGTAATCGTTTTTACATTTTCAAGACCGTATCCGTGAAGCAGTGTATCTGTGGAATCATTTTCTGACGGTTTTTCCGGTAAGGAATTACTAAAGTGTATAATAAAGGTATCGTTGGAATCCATATAAATCCGCACATTAATATAACGCGGATTTGGTGGGATGATTTTTCTGCATGCCTGAAGACTGTTATCCAGCAGATTGCCCAGGATAACGCATAAATCATAATCCTTAACCGGTATACAATCAGAATCTATATGAATGTCTGTATCAAAGGTAATTCCTTCTTCTGTTGCCATATCAAAATAATTGCTGACCAGGGCATCAATGACAAGATTTCCGGTATTGATTTTTGCATAGGTGCTTTCTAAATTGGTAACGGCTGTTGATAAATACTCGTCTAGTTTGTCATATTCCTGTTTCCTGATATGTGTCTGTATACTGAAATAATGCTTTTTAATGTCATGTACGATACTTCTGGTTTTGCGGTATGCGGAGGAAAGCTGCTGGTACTTTTCTGTCTGAAAAGTAATCTGCTGCTGCATATGAATATTTTTCGCCTTAAGCTCGGTCAGCTGTACAACATAATCCAGCATAAAATAGTTAAAGACATTTAAAAGAATCAGGCAGGCAAATAGAAATAAATAAAAACCATTTAGTTCAGAATTTGTAAGCTTGGATGCAGGTACGGACAAGGTGATAAAAAGTGTGATTAAGGGTGTTATAAATAGCAGAATGTTATAGTTTGGTACATTTTTCCTAAATTTTTTGTTCCAAAAAAAGATACAGCAAAGAACCAGTAATAACAGCATTATCTTGGAACCCAGATTCATGATGGCAATCAGTAAGAAACCATTCAGTGAAAAAATCTCCGGTTTGATTTTTGAGACAATAATAGAAAAAATACTTTCTCCCAGCAGTGCAAATATTTGAAATAATATGGAAGTGAACAATTTATGCTTTATCGTGGATTCATATAAAAAGCACAGCCCGCATGTGGAAATAAAACTGATTGCCACAGTGATAAAAAAGGATATATTCGTGTGCATAGCAGTGTGAAGAGAGGAATTGGCAAACATGATAATTTCCACAATAACGAAACACCCAAAGAAGAGTGGTGTGGGAATGGATTTTTTTCTTTTTTGCAATACATTATCCAGATAAATTAATAAAATAAACAAATCAAAGGTGTAGTTAAACACATTTATTATTGTACTCATTACCGAAAGCCTCCCTATCAATAGTTTTTCAAAATTACAACCCGGTTCAGGTATAAATCCCTTAGCAGCTTTTCATTTTTTCTGCTCATCGGTATCCGTTCTTCATTGTCTAATACCAGCTCTCTGTTATCAAAGAAGTGAATATGAATCAGATTTACCAAAAAGCCACGGTAGCATAAGAAGAAGTTATGTTCGGAAAGCTCCTTCTCCCATTTTGCCAGAATGCCTTTGGTGGTTATGCTCCGGTTGTTAAAATGGAATTTGAGTATTTCATGTTTGGCGTCAATGGTCTCAATGTACAACACATCCTTTAGGTTAATGGTTTCTTCTGACAAATCGTTTTGTATCAATGTACACAGTATTTTTTCTTCTTGAATATCCTCAACAATATTATTCATCAGGCTGATTATTTTTTCCTGGGATACAGGTTTCTGCAGATAATGATAGGGATGTACGGAGAAGCTGTCCTGCATATATTCCGGATAATTACTGACAAACACGATGATTACACGTCTGTCCTTCATTCCACGGATTAGTTCGGCGGCTTTGATTCCGTCGAGCTCCGGCATTTCCACATCCAGAAATAATACGTGAAAGGTACCCGGTGCGGTGTATGTATCTAATAATGATTTTCCACTGCTAAAGCTGGATAGTTCAAAATCAATATCATTCATCATCTGGTAGGTGTTCAGCAATGAATAGAGGGAGGCTGATTCATTTTTATCGTCATCGCATATTGCTATTTTTAAAATCATAACGGTTCTCCTTTTTCACTAAGCTCCTGTTTTGAATTTATTATAGAATAAATCTTTTGTCAATAATGAGAAACAGGACAAAAGGCTAAATAAGGGGGATGTTGTGAACCGGAAAAGTATTCCAGCCAGTTCGTCCGCCGAATATGACCATTTATCCCGGGAAAGGATAATAGACGAAAATTCTGTGTTATTTTTTGGTTACAGGCTGCATGCCGGTATAAATTTAGGGAAAGGAACAGAAAAAATAATTGTAACTTTTTAAGGATTGTGTGTGTCTAACGGGTGAAAGGAAGTAGAAAATGTGGAACAAGACGAAAATATGGATGAGAATCTGACGGTTCTCATGAATGAATATGGCGACAGTGTACTGCGTATAAGCTATCTGTATCTGCAGGATTACCAGCTGGCTGAGGATGTGGCACAGGAGACCTTTATCAGAGTATATCAGCACTACGAAGAGTTCCGCAGCCAGTCTTCCATTAAAACATGGATTTTGAAGATTGCCATTAATCTTTGTAAAAACCAGATGCGGACGCGTTGGTGGAAAAACCGCGGGGATAGAGAAGTACCGGAGGAAGATACAGAGGGAGGCTATGACGGGCTTGTGGACAGGCAGATGGTCCTTTCCGAAATTGGAAAGCTGCCGGTAAAGTATAAGGAGGTTATCCTTCTTTACTATTACCAGCAATTAACCATTTCCGAAATTGCCAGTCTGCTCAATGAAAAGGAATCCACCATCAAGTCAAGGCTGGCCAGGGCACGAAAGAAGCTGGAGCCAAGATTGGAGAAAGGATTTCATTAAAATAAACACTTAAAATTGTATGAAAAGGAGAGGATAAACATGAGAAAAAGAAGTATTGCGTTATTGATGACAGGAGTTATGCTGCTTTCTATGGCAGGTTGTGCCAGTAATCCGGATTCTGCTGTTGTAAAGGAGAAAAATCTGGATAAGATGCTGGAGCAGGCAGAGAACACAGAGGAAGGGGCGACGTCCATAGATGACGTGGCAAAAGAGGTGGAGGAAAATTACGAAACCTATCAGACACAGATTAAAGATGAAGCTTTGGGGGTATCGGTTTATGTAGATGCCAAGGTGGAGATACCGGAGGTGGAGCAGCTTTCCATCTACCGTGCCAGCCAGAAAGAAATAGAACAGGATTTTCTGGACAAGGTAAGGGAAGTACTGACCCCGGGCTGCCAGTATTATGAAGGGAAGGTTTTGCGGGTGTCTACAAAGGCGGAGATAGCAAAAGATATACAGACAACAAAGGATATGATGAATAATCTTAAAGTTGGTGACCCGGACATTCCGGATGAGGAAGCCTTGGAGAGCTGGAAGGCGGGGTATCAGGAGGACATTACCCGGTTAGAGGCTGACTATGAAAATGCTCCGGACAGTATCAGCATTACCGATTATCCATCTGATAATCAGCTTCATATGGTGAAGGATTATCTGGGAGATGATTACTATGAATGGCAATATAATCTGTGTCCAAGCGCTGAGGTTTACTGGGGAGTGAATGATGGAACGGATGGGGAATACATATCCCTTTATGTACAAAATAACGAGAATTACGGAAACTGTCTGCGGTATGAAAGCACGAAAAACGGTTATGTATTTACAACAAGTGTAGACGTAGAAAACGGACGAAATGATAATATGTTTGCTGTAAATAATGTATTAAAGGTAGAGGGAGAGGAGCCGGATTTTTCAGGATATGATGCACAGGTAAAGGCATTTGACAATGAGCCTGTAACTCTTTCCGAGGAGGAAGCGAGAGAACAGGCAGATGCGTTGCTGGAGCAGTTAGGTCTTACGGATTACCAGTGTCATGACGGCGGCTTATATTCAGAGTTTCCTATTACAGAGTCTTTTGCAGAAGAAGAAGGGTACCGGGATATATACAGCTTTCTGTATATGAGAAGTATAGATGGTGTATTTGTCAACAATGCGGCAGGCTATAAGCTGGTGGATGAATGGAGAGGAGAAGACTATGTGAAAAAGCTGTGGGGCAATGAAGCAATTGTAGTGGGTGTCAATGACAGCGGCGTTGTACTTTTTAAGTATCTGACCCCGATTTCCCTAGATGAAACCGTGGTGGAAAAAACCAGCATTAAATCCTTCAGTGAAATTAAGGATACCTTTGAAGAGATGGTGGTCATTGAAAATGCTTCGGAGGAAGAGACGGCAACAGTATCCATAAAGGTTACGGATGTAAAGCTGGTCTATACCAGAATCAGTGAGAAGGACAGTTTTGATACAGGACTGATTGTGCCGGTATGGGATTTTGAAGGAACGGTTGTCAATGAGTATGGGGATGAGAAAACAGGAAATATCCTGTCTATTAATGCGATAGACGGTTCTGTTATCAATACCACCCTGGGATATTAAAAATGAACAGCTTTGAAACGGACTTAAAACGGGCACTGTGCAGTGTGAACTTTATAGCAGGGCTGTTGATTGAGTGCAGTATTCTTTACCGATTTGGTGCTGGCTCCGAGCTTTTCCAAATCAGCGTTCCGGTGCTGGCATCCTTCCCCTATTCTACAGCATGGATTAATGAGTATCAGAGTGGATACATCAAGGAATATCTGCCCCGGTGTGGGAAAAATGCATATATTCTGGGAAAATTTTTAGCCTGCGGCATAAGCGGAGGCGCTTTGCTCAGTACAGCCTGCTTCTTTTATCTCCACACTAAGGCAGCACAGGAAGTTACGCTGAATCTTTCCCTTGTGTTTCTCTCCGGAATGCTATGGGCAGCGGTGGCGGCACT
>JAXVOW010000298.1:0-2288 GCA_037301995.1 bacterium
TTGCAAAGGATTCTGTGATTTTATTGGAACAGGTGCGGACAATTGACAAACAACGCCTCCGGGAAAAGGTATGTCATCTGGATGATGAAATCATGGGAAACGTTAATCAGGCATTAAAGGTTAGTTTGTCCCTGTAACTTAAAGATAGTATAAGATGGAATAATTTATAAAATATATTGACCAATGAAAAAAATAGTGTTATATTTCATAGACAAACGGGAAAGGAAAGAGGGAATTAAATATATGGCAATCAATGGGCCCGGTAACCTTAAGGCATTTTTCAATAAAAAAAATAGTGAAGAGCAGGCAGATGCAGTAGAGGAAGAGATATTATCGATTATCGAGGAAGGCCATGAACAGGGAGCAATACAGCCGGATGAGGCGGAAATGATTACGAATGTGTTTGCGTTTGGCGATAAAGAAGCAAGGGATGTTATGACCCCAAGGCAGAAGATGGTCTGCATTGAGGCGGACATGGATATACAGGAAGCATTGGAGGTTATGCTGGCAAATAATTATTCCAGATATCCGGTTTTTGAGGAGGATGTGGATAATATTCTTGGAATTTTACATATAAAAGATGCAGTGGCAGCTTATATGCAGGATGCAAGACAGAATGTGCGAAGGGTGGTAAGTGAGCCCTTTTACGTCCATCCCACCCAGAAAATCAGCAAATTGTTTAATGATATGCAGGCAAGTAAGAACCATATGGCAATTGTAGTGGATGAATATGGACAGACTGAGGGAATTGTTGCCATGGAGGATATCTTAGAGGTGATTGTGGGGGATATTCTGGATGAGCATGATGAAGAAGAGATTGATATTATGAAGCTTGCAGCCGGAGACGGCTATATTGTCAGGGGAAGCACGGAGCTTGAAGAATTGGAAGACCTGTTTGACATCCGGTTTCCGGAGGAGAATATCGATACGGTAAACGGGTTTATGCTTTACGAATACGGAAGACTTCCGGAGGAGCAGGACAATATTCAGATAGCTTACCAGGGATTTCTCTTTGAGGCATTGGAACGGGAGGACCGGATGGTTAAAAAGGTACGGATTCGGAAGGCTTCGGATATGGATAACCCGGAGGAAAAGTAACAGAATAATGCTGGTAGTTTATATGTATATAGGGAATGTATTTTCAGCGGGAAATACATTCTTTTTTATGGCGTAAATTTAGTATTGACAAAATTGTATTGATGTACTATTGTATTATATATATAATACAAAAAGGAGGAGTTGAATGAACTGGGAATTGAAATCGGACAGACCGATTTATACGCAGTTACTGGAAGAATTAAAGCGAAGAATTGTCTCTGGCTATTATAAGCCGGGAGAAAAGCTTCTGCCAGTGAGGGAACTGGCACAGGAAGCAAGGGTGAATCCCAATACAATGCAGAAGGCATTGTCGGAGTTAGAGCGCCAGAGTCTCGTGTTTGCGGTTCGCACCACAGGAAGATATATTACAGAGGATGTGGCGTTAATTGAAGAGACAAAGAAGGAATTTGCTTCCTTTCATGTAAAAACCTTTTATGAAGAAATGAAAGCATTAGGCTATGAGAAAAGCAGCATGATAGGGATGCTGTCAGACTATGAGGAGGGAAAGATATGAGCTTAGTGGAATGTAATGCACTTACAAAGCGTTACAGTAAGGCATTGGCACTGAACCAGGTAAATCTGAATTTAGAGCCGGGAAAAATTATTGGGCTGCTGGGACCAAACGGAAGCGGCAAAACAACATTTATTAAGATATGTGCAGGTCTGCTTACACCAACGGCGGGAACAGTCACAATCAAGGGAATGCCCATTGGACCGGAGACCAAGGCAATGGTAGCGTATCTGCCGGAACGGACCTATCTGAGCAAGTGGACAAAGGTAAGAGACATACTTGATTTTTTTGAAGAAATGTACGCTAATTTTCAGAAGGATGTGGCATACCAGATGCTGGCAGACATGGGAATTAATCCGGAGGATAAGCTGAAAACCATGTCAAAGGGAACCAGGGAGAAGGTGCAGTTAATCCTTGTTATGAGCAGGAAAGCAGATTTATATCTGCTGGATGAACCCATGGGCGGAGTGGACCCGGCAGCAAGGGATTACATATTGAACACAATCATAACGAACTATAACCCACAGGGAAGTATATTGATTTCCACTCATCTGATATCCGATGTAGAAAATATTTTAGATGATGTTATTATGATTAAGCAGGGGAATATCGTGTGTCATGATTCGGTGGATAATATTCGTATGACCTATGATAAATCCTTAGACCAGGTATTCAGGGA
>JAXVOW010000299.1:0-15050 GCA_037301995.1 bacterium
GTCAACTCAATCTGTCTTCGCATCCCTTATTTATAAATATTATACTATACATTTTGGTAACTTTCAACAATATTATGAGTTTTTATAAAATATTTTCTCATTTTTATATAAATACCACAATATGTTTTGTGCATTTTATCCGTCAAATTCCACCATATAATCCCGGTAACGCAGAGCGCACATGTTCCTTTGACACTTATAATTTTTTCTCTCCTCAATGGCAATCGTCCGAAAAAATATTTTCCACAATTCCTCGTATTCGGAGATACGTCTGTGCGCCCATACTCTGTCAAGCGCTGCCTTCTCAAGGGGCGCCAGATACCACTGCCGCCCTTTTTCATGAAATAACCCCATCTCATGAACCTCATCCAAAATCACAAAATGCTCTTCCGGAAACCGGTCCGAAAAATGATACGCCAGCATAGGCAGCACCTGGTTTTTGGGGCGGATTCGGGAAATCAGAATCCCCTCCTCTGATTCATGGAACCGCACAAATTCACGAAAGGAATGGGCTTCATTCCCTACATTTCTTCCAAGCTCATACAGCCTGCACACAGTGTCATTCCCATGCATCTCCACCACACTGCCTCTGTAACGGAAGCCCAGCTTTAAGAATCGGTAGATTGTGTCAATTTTATCCTTTTCATAAGACAGAGATGCCTTATATATCATGTCGTAAGCCTCCTGTCCAATTTTAGCTCTGACGGAACGCGCAACCTTAACCGCCTTCTCCAAATCGGTCTGTACATAAACATAATCTGCAAAGAGCTGCATTTCATGATACCGCTCCTGCCGTATAGACAATCTGTCATCCGGTATATGTGCCGCCCAGGCATCATATACTGCCGTAAAAATTCCATCCGGCGTATCCTCACATAAATAAATAGTCTGATTCTCCATAGCTTATCTCCCTCAAAGACTGCCGGCTGACGGCATGGCGTCATCAAACAATGACAGCTGTTTAAAGGTTGTGTTGTACTCCAGCTCCCAGTTCTTTTTTCTGTCCAGCTCCAGTATTCTTCTTGTAATATAGTCCTCATCAATCTTTGTCTGATACATCATCCTGCCATTACAGGTGATAAAATAATGAGCTCTTTTCAATACCACACCGATTCTTTTCAGACCGTCAAAATCCAGCCTGGTGCTCTTCCTTGCCATCAGTATGCGCCTTGCCGATTTTACCCCTACTCCCGGAATCCGCAGCAGCATTTCATAGGAGGCGCTATTGATTTCCACAGGGAAATATTCCAGGTGCCGCAATGCCCATTCACACTTGGGGTCCAAATAAACATTAAAGTTGGGGCGGTCTTCCGACAGCAATTCTCCCGCTTCAAAGCCGTAAAAGCGCAGCAGCCAGTCAGCCTGATACAACCGGTGTTCCCGAAGCAGCGGCGGCTTCGTTCCCAATGCCGGCAGATTACTGTCCTCATTCAATGCTACATAAGCAGAATAAAATACCCTTTTTAAGTCATACTGTTTATATAATGCCTGCGCCACCGTGAGAACCTGGTAATCATTCTCCGGGGTTGCCCCCACTATCATCTGGGTGCTCTGCCCTGCCGGGACAAAATTACTCCGGCTGCGGGGTATAAGCGCAGTCCGGCTGTCTTCCATCTGCTTCTCCAGCAAAGCAGATTGTCCATGACGCAGCAATACATCTCTCTTCCTGCCATTATCCGGAGCTTCCAGCGGCGCAATTCCCCAGCCATCCTTTTTTGCTGAACCGGAAGCTGTACCAATTCTGTGTATTCCGCTCTTGTTCCCGAAGCCAATCCCCTTCTGAATCTGTCTCATAGGCGCCAGTATTGTCTGTCTGGTTTTGTTAGGAGCCAGCTCCTTCAGCCCTGCTGCTGTGGGAAGCTCTAAGTTGGTGCTCATGCGGTCTGCCAAAAAGCCCACCATCTCAATAATCCGGGGGTCTGCTCCGGGTATCGCCTTCACATGGATATAGCCGTTAAAATGATGAACCTCCCGGAGAAGATGCAGGGCAATATAAATCTCCTCCATTGTCTGGGTGGGATTCTTCCGGATACCGGAGCTCAAAAACAGACCTTCGATATAGTTGCGCCGGTAAAACTGCATGGTCAGTTCACATACCTCCTCCGGAGTAAAAGAGGTTCTAAGGGTATCATTGGAGCTCCGGTTCAGACAGTATTTGCAGTCATAGATACATTCGTTGGTATATAAAATCTTAAGCAGGGAAATGCACCTTCCATCCGCCGCAAAGCTGTGACAGATTCCGCAGGCTGCAGTATTGCCCATTGCACCCGGCTTTCCCTTACGCTCCACACCGCTGGAGGTACAGGCAACATCATACTTTGCCGCATCTGATAAAATGGTAAGCTTCTCCTCTAGGGACAAATCATTCACAACTGTCATAACATTCTCCATTTCCGTTATCCAAACATCAGTTCTCGAATATACGTTCTATTATAACAGTTTTTTTGAATAATACAAGCCTAAAATGCATCAGCCTATCAGCGCGTCCATAACCAGCATCACCACAAATCCCGTCAGCAGGGAATAGGTCGCCGCCCGCTCATAACCATGACTATGGGTTTCCGGTATCATTTCATCACTGATGATATACAGCATTGTCCCTCCTGCAAATGCAAGGGCAAAGGGAAGAATATGCTCCGATACCGCCGCCACATAGAAGCCGATAAAGGTTCCTACCACTTCAATCAGACCGGTAACTGCCGCCAGAAGAAATGCCCGGCTTCTCTTCACCCCTGCCATCACCAGCGGCGACACAGTGATGATTCCCTCCGGAATGTTCTGCAGGGCAATTCCCACCGCCACAGTCAGTGCGGCATGAATATCCTCCCCGGCAAAACCAACTCCCGCTGCCATGCCCTCCGGCAGGTTGTGTATTGCAACTGCCAGCATAAAAAGCAGCGCTCCGTCCAGATTCTTATTGTGTTCATGTGTCTCGATATCCACTCCCGACAGCTTGTGTAAATGGGGGGTCACCCTGTCCATGGCATTCAAAAACAATGCACCGGCAAAAATTCCTGCCACCGGCAGCCATATTCTACCGCTATCCACAGCATCTACGGCAGGCAAAATCAGTCCCATTACTGCCGCTGCCAGCATAATTCCCGCCGCAAAGCTCAAAATGATATCATTTACTCTGTGGGATACATTGTGAAAGAAAAAACCAATCAGCGCTCCGATTATGGTGGCGCCACCTACCCCCAGCGCAGTTAACAATATTATCCTCATATATTCTCCTTATCTCTAAAAGCCAAACTCTTCATAATCCTCTATTGTATACCGGTGATAAATCACATGCTCCGCTTCTACCGAAATACAGTACCGATAGCTGTCCGGTTCCCCATTTTCAAAATAGACCAGATAATCAAATTCTCCGTTTTCCATTTTCTCCACATGAACCTGGTCTGAATGCCTGTAAAATTGGGCAAGCACCTCTTCCAGAGCAGTACCGTGTCTTCTTACTGTCTCAACCAAATCTGCAAGAAAACCCTCTGCATCCATATGGTTATGAATATATTCTGCCCCATCCGGGGGTACTGCTATACAAAACCGTTCCCCCTTGTTGGTGATTCCCACTTCTCCAAGGCGTACCCCTGTTTCCTCCACAAAAGCCTGCAGCCTCTGCTTCATTTCCTCTATTCCGCAGTCTGTTCCAAGAAAACGGTTTAATGATGACAGGGGATAATACAGTCTCACCGTTTCTTTTAAATAGCCCAGCTTTAACTGCTGTTCCTCAATAGCATCTATAATATTCTGCTCCAGCTTTTCATAATTCATATTTTCACCTTTTCCTCCAAACCTATTGCATAAGTATGTTTTAACCAGTTACAGTATAATGCCTGGCTCAAAATGTTACAAGGTGCTTTTTTATTATATTTTATCAATAAGCTTACAGCAGCGGCGCTATGGTCTTTGCGATACAGCCCGTCACCTTCACCGTCCATTTTTCCCTGCGGATAGTCTCCTTCGTCACCTTACGGCATTTTGCCAGTGTGGCCTGGAAATCCTTCTCCATATCTGAAATACACTGTGTATGACACATATAGGATGCGCATTCAAAATGGCGATAGAAGCCCTCCCGACTTACCCTTTCTCAAAAGATGCATTCCCATGCTTTCTTCTTTTTCCATCAACGCTTCCTCCTGCTGTACGCCATAACTATTGTTCAGATACCCATTTCTCCAGCCAGTCGCATATATCCATACCTGCACGACCATTTACATAGTTTTTTTGTGCCCTACTCATTTCATTTTTTACAGTGGTTTTCTTTATATGCCGTAACGCAGGAATCAGCTGCCTGCGCTCATCCCTCACTGCAATACACATATGACGGTTTTCAAAAAAACGCCGGTTTGCAGTTTCACATCCAGGAATTGGCGATATGTGTATCAGGGAGACACCTGCTGCCGCTGCCTCTGTGGATGACAGTCCTCCCGGCTTCGAGAGGAAAACATCGCAGGCGTTCATATAAAGATGCATCTTTGTGGTACTTTTTAATATATGAAGCCCTCTGACCTTTTTTGCTTTTCCTTCCAGCCTCCGGTAAAGCCTTTTATTGTTACCACAGATTACAATGCACTCCATCTTCTCCTGATGCTCCGTATACTCACAGAGAAGCCGGATTGTCTGCTCTAAATTTCCCGCTCCAATGCTTCCACCGGATACCAGAATATAATGCTTTTCCGGTGACAGACCCAGCAAAAGCTTCGCCTGTTCCTTCGGTATATCCTCCAGAAAAGAAGCGCTCACCGGTATTCCAACCGGCAGCAGCTTATACTCTGGTATCCCCCTGCCGCAAAATTCCGGTATCAGCTCTTTACTGGGAATAACATAGTAATCACAATCCGTTTCCTCTGTAAAAGGAATACAGGCATAATCCGTGGCAATAAAAACTGTTTTTGGCACCGGCATACCGCTCCTTTTCATATAGGTTATCACCTCTGCCGGAAATAGATGGGGCATAACCATAACATCAACCGGATGCTCCATCAGATACTGTCCCAGCAGCAGTGCAATTTTCCGGTTGGCAAAATATACAGGAGAACGAAAAGGCAGCCTTCTGTAGCCCTCCCCTAACAGATATATAAATCCAAACAGCCATGGCATCCTCTGGGCAATACCGATATAAATACCGCCAATGCGCTTTGCCAGCCCCTTACTCACCAAAGTATAAGGGTCTAACACCCTCACCCGGTGCCCCCGTCTTACTAATTCTTCCCGGATGGCATTTCCCGCCGCATTGTGTCCGCCACCAGTACTACATGATAAAATTAATGCTTCCATAACAATCTCACCCTGCACTTTTCCCTTTCTTCCTTACTGGTATATAAACGGATAAAAACTCCGATTACAATAAATAAGAAGCCAATTACCATAAATAAATCCATTCCCAGGATTCGCATAGTTAAAAGCGCCGCCACATACGTCCATATCGTCCGGGAAAAATGCGGTGTCACACGCAGTACCAGCGAAAAGAACAGAAAGAAAAATGCCAGAATAACCGCCGCCTTTATATCGGGAAACAAGCCCAGCAGACATCCGAAGGTAGTAGCAATTCCCTTTCCTCCCCGGAAATGATAAAACACAGAGTAAATATGCCCGAATACAGGAGCTGCCAGAATAAGTGCCTGCCAGAGCCATTCAGACTGCCTTGGAAAAGAAAAATGGAAATACAAATATACCGGTAAAAATCCCTTCAGCATATCAAATACTAGCGTCAGCACACCACACCAGAAGCCACCCTGCATAAAAGCATTTGCCGTACCGGGATTCTGGTCCCTGCTCTCCTTTATAATATCCTTCCCCTTTATCATGGAGCCAAATATTCTTGCATATAAAATACTGCCGGATAAATATCCAATTATAATAAATGCAATTTTATCTATCATTTTCCTATTCTCCAATTTCCCCTTACTGTATAATATGTCATGAAAACTTCTTTTTAAAACTATGTAAGTAATAAATTTTTAAGTTCTTATTATAACACAAAACCTTCTGTACATGTGGAATATTTGACAAGCATTCCTAAATATGATACATTCGTTAAGGCTTTACAAGTGTAACACCAACTTCAAGAATGGTCAACCTTCAGACATCCAGACTTTACAAACAGACATATTTTGTAACTGCGTAACAAAAGGAGAAGCTTTACAATGAACACTTCAAAATCAGAATTGGAAAAAAGAGAAATTCTTCGCATGTCCAATGAAGAATCCAACAAATTAACACGGGAATGCCTTCAGACTGCACTTATCTATCTGATGAATGAGAAACCCTTTGAAAAAATTACAATCACCGAGCTGGTGAAGCGTTCCGGTGTATCCAGAACTGCCTTTTACCGGAATTACCATTCCAAGGAGGATATCCTGACTGAATTCTGCGAATGTTTTCGCAAGGAGCTTGCAGATTCCTCTAAGGACGAGCGTTATAAGAAACAGCCCTATCTGTGGTATCTGCGTTTCTTTTCCAACATACAGGAGCATGCGGATATTTTCAAGCTGCTGATACAGGCAGACATGCCTGCCAGCATGAGCGATACCGCCGCATCTTTTATTGAAAAGATTAAGCCGGCACGCACAGTAAGGGAGTATTACATAAATGTTGCCTTTGAAGGAGCCTTTGCAAAAATCCTTCTGGGCTGGTTTCAAAATGGAATGAAGGAAAGTCCTGAAGAAATGGCAAAGCTCTGTGAGGATATCCTGCAATTCTCCCCAAAAAAACAAAAGTGAGGTAATTCTATTATGCTGTTTAAATTTATTATCTGTTTTCTCGCAGGAATCGGCGCCGGACTTGGAACCGGATTTGCAGGAATGAGTGCTGCTGCCGTCATCAGTCCCATGCTGATAACCTTTTTGGACATGCCAGCCTATGAGGCAGTGGGAATCGCCCTCGCCAGCGATGTACTGGCCAGCGCCGTCAGCGCTTATACCTATGGAAAAAACAAAAACCTGGACATAAAAAACGGAATTGTCATGATGGTCAGTGTTCTGATATTTACAATGGTGGGAAGCTTTGTTGCAAGCAGAGTTCCAAACCGCACCATGGGTAACTTCTCCGTCTTCATGACCTTCCTGTTAGGAATTAAATTCATTGTGAAGCCCGTTATGACCACCAAGGAAACCATGGCCGCAGTCAGTGCAGAGAAGCGCTTTCTCCAGTCGGTTATCTGCGGAGTCATAATCGGTTTTATCTGTGGTTTCATCGGAGCCGGCGGCGGAATGATGATGCTCCTGATTCTCACCACCGTTCTGGGCTACGAATTAAAGACCGCTGTGGGAACCAGCGTATTTATCATGGCATTTACTGCTTTTACCGGAGCTGCCAGCCACTTTGTTATTGGCGGACTGCCGGATATCACCTGTCTGGTATTCTGCATTCTTTCCACTCTGCTCTGGGCAAGAATTGCCGCCCGCTTTGCCAACAAAGCAAGCGCCATCACCTTAAACCGTGCCACCGGTGCCGTTTTAGTAGTGCTGGGGGCAGCCATTATGATTGTAAATTATCTGTAGCCCTCCAGGGTCCACGGGTATAAAAAAATACGGACAGACCCATTGCGATGGTCCATCCAATAGGCCATGCACACCAGATGCCCACTGCTCCAAATTGCCCGGCAAGAACAACCGCCAGCACTACACGGAGAATCAGGTCGGTAAAGGTTCCTATCATGAACTGCTTCATCAGACCGGCTCCCCGCAGGATTCCATCTGCCACCAGCTTTACAGATATTACAAAATAAAAGGGTGCCAGTATCCGTAAAAACAAAATACCGGTATTTAAAGCAGTGTCGGATGGATTGTCCATAAAGAAACCAATCAGCCATTTACCCACAGTGATATATAATATTACAAAGGGAACGCTTACGGCCCACACCATTTTTACGCCCGCCTTAAAACCATCCCGTATTCGGGACAATTTCTTTGCCCCCATATTCTGTGCAGTAAAATTGGATATTCCATTTCCCAATGTGGTAAAGGAGGTAATCACCAGATTATTTAACTTTACCGCCGCTGAATATCCGGCAATAACACCAGCACCAAATTCATTGATAACTCCCTGTATAATGATATTTCCCACAGATATAAAACTCTGCTGGAAAATACTTGGAACCGCAATCACCGCTATCTTTCCCAGCAGCTCCCATGAGAACACTGGAGTTTTCCCATCCACCCTAATCTTATAAAATCGCCGGAATACCACTATCATTGCCAGAATACAGCTTATTCCCTGGCACAGGAAGGTTGCCCATGCCACCCCCGCAACTCCCATACGGAACACCGCAACAAACAAAATATCCACCGCAATATTGGAGACGGAGGAAACTGCCAGAAAAATAAATGGTGTTCTGGAATCTCCCAGCGCGGAAAAAATACCGGTTGCAATATTATAAAACATTAAAAACGGCAGTCCCCAGACGTATATATCCAGATACAGCTTGGAATCTGCAAAGATATTTTCCGGTGTATGTATCAGGGAAAGCAGCCTTCCACCCAGCGCAATGCCAAAAATCATTAGCACCATACAGAGAACCGCACTGGCAATCAGGGTTGTGTATACCGCCGTTTTCATGTCTTTTAACTGTTTTGCACCAAAGAACCGGGACACGATAACAGAACAGCCAATGTTGCAGCCAAAGGCAAAGGCAATAAAAATAAGGGTAATTTCATAGCTGTTCCCCACCGCTGCCAGTGCATTCTCCCCGATAAATTTGCCTGCCACCAGACTGTCCGCAATATTGTAAAGCTGCTGGAAAATCACACTGCCAAATAAGGGCAGACAGAATTTCCATAAAACCTGTTCCGGTCTGCCCACCGTTAAATCCTTATTCATCCTTTTTTACCTCCCCATATCCTCTGTAACTGCCTGTCCGTCCAGAATGAGCTTTGCCACCTCCTTAGGCTGGTTTACAATGACTTCCGCTCCCTGCTCCTTTAAAAAGCCTGTTTCCCGAAAGCCCCAGCTCACAATAATACTGTTCATGCCTGCATTTTGCGCGGTGGCAATATCCACCTCGGAATCCCCTATGTACACCGCCCTTTTTCTTTCCATCTGCAGATACTTAAGAACCTCATTGACAGAATCCGGTGCCGGTTTTTTTAAGATTCCCTTCCTGTCTCCCACCGCATAGTCAAAAAGACCGTCAAAATACCGGGTGCAAAGCTCCTGTACCGCCACATCTGCTTTGTTGGAAACCACAGCCGTCCTGCAGCCCGCCTGACGCAGACTCCGTATCAGCTCTAAGATTCCATCATAGGGCTTCGTCTTGTCCGCACAATGTATCTTATAGTATTCCATAAAATCCCTGTGTACCCTGCCGGCTGCTTCCGGGTCCGTGCCTGCCGGGACCCCCCGCTCTATCAGCTTGGGAATCCCATTTCCCACAAACCGCCTCACATCCTCAATGGAATGCTCTGGATAATTGTTTTTGCGCAGCGCATAATTCAATGTATCTGTCAAATCCTCCAGGGTATCTAAAATCGTGCCGTCCATGTCAAATATTGCAAGCTCATACTTCATTTTTATCACCATTCCCTCTGTATATTCTATTTTTCTGCCGCCTTACAGCATACCACTACAGACAATATTCCACAAGGTCAGAAAGATTTTTTCTCGGTCTTGCCCCCGGCATTTCATTGGCATACCCCAGCGCCACGCCCCCTATCAGCTGGCCCTCCACCTGCATATAATCTACAAGCTCCGGATACGCAAAGCAGGTATTTCCAATCCACAGAGTTCCGATGCCCAGCTCCTCTGCCTTTAAAAGCATATTCTGAATGGCGGCACCGATAGACAAAGAATCTATGATTTCCGTCACTCTCTCATCTGCTGTAATGCCGCTGAACGGACTTTTCCCATAAGGGTTAACCACCATCACCACCACTGGTGCCTCCTGCATAATCCGCAGGGTATTTACCGCATCCGGAAGTCCATATGCAGATTCCGGCAGCAGCGAATCCCCTCTGCGCTCCCGCCGGATACCGCTTTTCATGGCGGAAAGCAGTTCTGTCTTTTTATCCCCGCCATACACAGCAAACCGCCACGGCTGTTTGTTCTTGCCGGAGGGTGCCATTCTCGCCGCATCCAATATCTGATTCAGCACATCCACCGGCACCTCATCCTGCTTATATTTTCTAATACTTCTTCTGTAATAGATTTCCTTCGTACTCATAATATCCTCCAATATTCCTGAAAATCATGTAAAGTATAACATTTCCAGCCAGGCTCTACAAGCATTCAAAAAATGGTTCACCGGACCTTTTTCTCATATGCTTGGCAACAGAGAAAGACGCCTCCTGTGGACAGGGCTAATATCAAACAGGAGACGCCTTATACTAACATCTATTTCAAATAGCATGTTATCAAAATATTATAAAATTATACATCTATCTCTTGACGTTAAATGCCTGCATACCCGGATAGATTGCACTTGCGCCAAGGTCCTCCTCAATGCGGAGCAGCTGGTTATATTTTGCAACACGCTCTGTTCTGCTCGGTGCACCGGTCTTAATCTGGCAGGTATTCAGCGCCACTGCCAAATCCGCAATTGTGGTATCCTCTGTCTCACCGGAACGATGGGAGGAAATGGCGGTATAACCCGCTTTGTGGGCCATCTTAATGGCTTCTAAGGTCTCTGATACAGAACCAATCTGATTTAACTTAATCAGAATGGAGTTGCCTGCCCCCTGTTCAATTCCCTTTGAAAGACGCTCCGTATTGGTGACAAACAAATCGTCTCCCACCAGCTGAATCCTGTCGCCAAGCTCTCTGGTGAGCTGCTGCCAGCCTTCCCAGTCCTCTTCATCCAGCGCATCCTCAATGGAAATAATCGGATACTTATCCACCAGCTGTTTCCAATGGGCAATCAGCTCCGCAGATGTAAATTTAGTGCCTGCCTTCGGCAGTACATACTCACCCTTTACAGAACCCTTCCACTCACTGGAAGCGGCATCCATGGCTATCATAAAATCCTTACCCGGCTCATAGCCTGCGTTTTTCACAGCTTCTAAAATATACTGGATTGCTTCCTCATCACTGGCAAGGTCCGGCGCAAAGCCTCCCTCATCCCCCACAGAGGTTGCCAGACCCTTTGATTTTAATAACGCTGCCAGGGCATGGAATACCTCTGCGCACCAGCGAAGCGCCTCCTTAAAGGAAGAAGCTCCCACCGGCATAATCATAAATTCCTGCACGTCCACTGTATTGGCTGCATGTGCACCGCCATTTAAAATATTCATCATAGGAACCGGCAGACGGTTACCGGAAATTCCACCGAGAAAACGGTACAACGGCATGTCTAAAGCGGTTGCCGCCACTCTGGAAGCTGCAATGGAAACAGCCAGAATGGCATTTGCCCCAAGCTTTGACTTGTCCTTGGTTCCATCCGCTTCCATCATGGCTTTATCCACCGCATAGATGTCCGATGCATCCAATCCCGTAACTGCATCATTTATAATCGTGTTGATATTTTCAACCGCCTTCGTCACACCTTTTCCCAGATATCTGGATTTATCTCCATCCCTTAATTCCAGCGCCTCAAATTCACCTGTAGATGCACCGCTTGGAGCTGTTCCTCTCGCAACAGTACCATCAACCAGAGTAACCTCTGCCTCAACCGTTGGATTACCTCTGGAATCCATAATTTCTCTTCCAATTACTTTTTCGATTTCCAAATAATTCATCAAATTAATTCTCCTTTCCATATCATGACAGTACTCCTCTCCGGAAGAACAGCAGTCTTCCCCAGAATCATGTCAGCTTTTCACAATTCATCTTGAGAGGAGTCTCCATGATTTATTCACATTTAGTTAGTCTAAACTAACTAAATGTATGATACTAAAACCCGGTTTAAATTGCAAGAACCTAAACTGATAGGTTTTATCATTAAAAAAACAGGAGCGAAAAACTCTCATCTTCCACTCCTTATATACTATCCTATTCTGCTAAAAATATTCGCAGCCCTTTAAGCAAGACCGGCTAATGTTCTTCCCGCATCTCTGCACTGGTCTGCCACATCCTCTCCCGGTGCACCATTTACGGCGATTCCCTCACCATTTATCACGGATGCGCCTGCCATCTGAATGCGTTCCTCCCAATCCCGCATCCATTCCTGGTTTCCCCATCCATAGGAGCCAAAGAGAACAATCTGCTTCCCTGAAATCTGGCTCTCTAACTCACACATAAATGGTTCCATCTCTGTTTCCTCCAACTGCTCTGCACCCATGGAAGGACAACCCAGTGCAAATGCCTTTGCATCCTTTAAGTCATCCACAGAAGCCACGCCCACCGGCAGTAAAACCGCATCGCTTCCCGCAGACTTAACGCCCTCTTCAATATAGGCTGCCATTGCCTCCGTATTACCGGTTCCACTCCAATATATAATATTTACTTTACTCATTCCTATGTAATCCGCCCTCTAATCCGGGGCGTTTCCTCCTTTTTCATTTTATACTGTAATATCCTTTATTTTCCGTCCGGAAACCACCGCCATAACGGCGCGCTCCCGTTCCTCGTCATATTGCCGGAATTTTTGGATTGTGCTTTGCACATCATGATACACCTTCCAGTAACCGGAATAGATAAAATTCTTTCCGTCATTTTCCAGAAATCCTTTTACATCCATCAATGGATATTCCAGAAAAATTCCGATTTCATGTGGAAACGCTGCATCCCCATTGCTGTAAAAGCAAATGCGGTTTGACAGCCGCTCCAGCATGTCATCAAGCTTATCCGAGGTATAGCCATATTCCTTCAAAAAATTCCGGATTTCCTCCGAATGCAAATACATTACCAGCTCCCTTTCCCGATAGAGATACAAAATCCCCTTATCACCCTTTGTCTTCAGAAAACGATAGGAAATATCTGTTCCCCGAAGCAAATATCCAATCCGGAAAAATTCCCTTCCCGTCACTGTCATAATATTGGCAGCCTTGATTCCCGATAAAATCGGCGCACAATGAATTGCCAGCAGCAATGATATTCTGGTCTCTTCATCCAAAGCTGTTTTTAGCTTCATAATTTCCTGTATCGGCATTCCTTATTTCCTCTTGCTTTCCTTGTACCTTTTTGCTTTCATTACGTAATAAGCTTTCATTATACGGGAGAAATTTCTTTCATTTATCTCCCATGCTTAATATTCCCCATTTGCAAATGGATTATGAATCCTTTTAAGTTAGTTAAAACTAACTTCCTGTCTATCATATAAAATCTTTTTCCAAAATGCAATACAAAAAATGAGCAATATTCTCATTTATCCCTATTTGAGAATATTGCTCATTTTTATTGTGCTGTATCACAATATTAATCTAAATACTGTCCCACCGGAGAACTGTTATACTGCTTCTTTATCTCAATGATAACAGTACCGTCACTTTGCTCCTCCTCCGACAAAAGCTTATATTGTGTCCCACTCTTTTTTAGCTGCTCTTTATATTTTTCAATCTCCGCTTTTACTACCTTCGCATTATAATCATGACCGAAATCTTCCTTCACTGTAAAATGTAAGGTCTGTGTGATACATGCTGCCTTTACTCGTTTCATATCTTTTACCTTCCCTTTCCTGATTTGAACATAAAAATAAGTAGTGCCCTGCACGTAAATCAGACGAAGAACATGGTTCCGTAATCAGATTTACGTGCAAAGCACTACTTGTGTCGTTATGTATCTTATACTGTCTACAAATAAAGTATAGCATTTTACAAGAAAAAAAGTCAAGAAAGCAAATTTGTAAAATTTTCCCCAAATTTCTCATGAAATTTATCCAGCCAGACCCAAACTAACACTAGTGCGAACAAACGTTTTGTGATATACTATATTCAAGAGGTGAGGGTATGAAAATTTTACTTATTTTAATTATGGCAGCTGCCGCTGTTATGATAACTGTATATTTTATAGCTTTACTGACAAGGCAAAGCAGAATGCTCATTGCATTTCGTGTTATTATGCTGATTTTAATTATCCTGCTGCTTATTGCATGGATAACCAGCATTGTACTTGGACAGCATTTCATCCTGCTGCTGGGTCTGGCTGTTGTGTTTATAATAATGTATGTTGTTTCCTGAATTAAATCTCATTCCCGCATCACTGTTATCCCCTGTCTTCTATCTCTCCGATTGCCCTTTAGCTGCGTTTTCCGTACAGACAGCGGATTGCATTCAACACTGCAATAACCATTACCCCCACATCTGCAAAAATTGCCATCCACATGTTGGCAATACCCAGAGCGCCTAAAACCAGACAGAGAACTTTAATTCCAATTGCAAAATAGATATTTTCATACACAATGCGGATACACTTTCTGGCAATCCGAATCGCCTTTGCAATCTTCAGCGGGTCATCATCCATTAAGACAATATCCGCCGCTTCAATTGCCGCATCAGAGCCCAGGGCTCCCATGGCGATACCAATATCTGCCCTGGATAGCACCGGCGCATCATTTATGCCATCCCCTACAAAGGCAAGCTTCTCTTTGCCAGTCTTTTCTTCCAGCAATTCCTCTACCTTAGTGACCTTATCCGCCGGCAACAGTTCACTGTATACCTCTGTGATACCAAGCTTTCCAGCCACCTGCTCCGCAACATTTCCTGCGTCCCCCGTAAGCATAACGGTTCTTGAAATGCCGGCTTTCTTCAGTGCCTGAACGGCTTCCTCTGCATGGGGCTTTATAATGTCCGAAATCAGAATATGACCGGCATATTTATTATCCACCGCCATGTGCACAATGGTTCCCACCTGGTGGCAGTCCTGATATGGAATATCCAGCTTCTTCATAAGCTTGGCATTGCCGGCGGCAACTGTAATACCATCTACCTTTGCAATCACACCATTGCCACTGATTTCCTGCACATCCGTTACCCTGGTCTTGTCAATCTCCTTACCATAAGCCCTCTGCAGGCTTTTGCTGATGGGATGGGAAGAAAAGCTCTCCGCCAGTGCCGCATATTCCAAAAGTTTTGCATCCTCCATTTCATTGTGATGCACTCCGCTTACTTCAAATACACCCTGAGTCATGGTTCCGGTTTTATCAAACACCACATATTTTGTCTGGGAAAGGGTCTCTA
>JAXVOW010000300.1:0-14738 GCA_037301995.1 bacterium
CTGCTCCCATGCTTCAGCAAAAACATCCTTTACTGCCTGTACCGTCTCATCCACCTTGATGGTTGTTCCCACTTCACCATCGTATACAATAAATTCACCATTCTGCCGTTCAATAGAGGCATTCTTTGGCTCTGTTACAATATCACCTGTCTCATTTTCAAGCTTTTCCTTCAGCTTCTGCTCATCAAACTGCTTTTCCGGAATCAATACGACATTCTCCTCCTCTAATGCCTTGATTTCCTTGTATCTGGTGAGAATATTTCCCTGACGTCCATAATTAAAGGCTGTATCCACGGCATCCTCCACTGACACGGAAATACCAATATCCTCTAAAGATGTAGAATAGGAACCTACTGACGTGGTAAGGGTCAGACTCAAATCCTCGATTCCATCAATATACTTATCGTATTCCTCCATGGCTTCTTCCTTCGTCAGTCCACCCACATACACGCTATCTAAATATACACCTGCATATATGGTCTGCTTCTCTTCCTTGGCAGCTGCCATATGATATGTAGAGGCAGCAATCACTCCTGCCACTATAAGTAATGCAAATACTTTTAAAATGCTTTTCTTTTTCATAATAATCAGTCCTTAATCTATATATTTATCATCATCGTAATCCTATACGTAAATCATTTTAACACAATTAAACATCTTTTCAAGCTTTAAAAAGAATACTGGCATAATTTACTAAGAAACTACTTTTTCTTCAGCTTTATTTGGCAAAATGACAATTGCCCTCTTTCCTTCACATTTTTGTACGCCTCATCAAAACAGCATAAGTATCTGATGCCTCCGGGTATTTGACTTTTCTCTGATGTTTTAGTATATTTACGAATAAGAACGCTTTTTATGGACAAAAAGGAGCGTACTGCTTTGAAAAGCAACGCCCCCTGCCATACTGAAATATTTTTTTATGATAACTAGAAGCTTCCTACTGACGTAACAATACAGCTGATGACCATAACTACCACCAAAAGGATTGCGACAACAGAAGATATAATTCTCTGGGTTTTTTTACTGCTGAAATTGAACATACCTTACACCTCTTTTCTGAAAGGATTTACTATGAAACCACTATTATTGCCATCTATCTTAATACTATTCTGGGTACTGCACCACAATCTCCGCAAGAGCCGGAAAACGGAAAAACACAATATCCAGTCCTTTCTAAACCGGGAAAGCCATGCAAATGGTACAAGAAAGAAAGATATTTCCAATCTTGACTACATTAAAGTACCCCTTGATACTTTACCTCTTGATATTACCCTAAATGACGAAAAAATGCAATCAAAGATTATCGAATATAAAAAAGAAATTTTGTCACTATCCAAAAAGCCCATGCTGAATCTGCTTGGTGTGACAAACACGGAGCTCAAGGAGCAATATGGTCCGGCAAATTTGGAGCAGCTTACCATCTGCGACCAGAATTATTGCCAGTACATCCGTACACTCCATCTGTTTGCGGAATGCATCTATGAAGAATATCCGGAAGCGGCTGTCCGGATTTTAGAATACTGCCTCTCAATTGGAACAGATATTTCCGGCACTTATAGTTTACTGGGCAACTATTATCTGAATAACCATGACCAGGAGCATTTCCTGCAATTATATGACCGGATTCCGGAGCCGGCATCCATTTCCGGTAAAACAATTATAAATAAATTAAATTCTATGAAAAATACATCTTTTTAATTTCTGTCATGTCTTTTTTTAAATCATGCAACACTTTACAGCATTTGTGACACTACTAAAACAGAATATTTAGAAAGCAGGGGTGAAGGGATTTGAACCAGGAAGAGATAAAAGCGCATGTACTGCTTGCCCGAAACGGAGACACTGCCTCCTTTTGCAAGCTGTACGAACTGTATTACAAGGATATGTACCGTTTTGCCTACTACATGCTGGGCAACCAGCAGGATGCTGAGGATGTCATCAGCGAAACCGTATTAGATGCCTTTACCGGCATTAAACGCTTAAAAAAGCCGGAAAAATTTAAGGCATGGATTTTTCAGATTCTATCTACAAAGTGCAAACGCCAGATAGCTGTTTATATTTCAAACCGCGAGCATATGAAAGAGGATTCTGAAACAGAACCACTTGCAAAGGAAGACCATCCATATGCGGAACAGCTTGATTTAAGAGCAGCCTTTGATACCTTAAACGAAACAGAAAAAACCGTTGTTTCCCTTATGGTATTCGCCGGCTACAACAGCCGGGAAACCGCAAAGCTTCTAAACAGCCGCGAGGGAACCATCCGCTCCGCCAAAAGCCGGGCTTTTACAAAGATGTCACAATATTTAAAGGAGGATTTCACATGAACGAACAGGATTTCATTCACACCATTGAAAACCAGACAAAAGATTTACCAATTCCAGACAGCATTTCTCCTGATTCCATGAAAAAAATGCTGGATAACCATATCAATAATGACAGTATCACAGACACCCCTGCCTCTGGCGATACCGGCAGACACAGACGTAACATCCGGCGCTATACTGCCGCTGCCTGCGTTGTTCTTTTTCTCGCTGGAGCCTTAAGCATTTCCAGCCTGTTATCTGACACCGGAAATACAGCGGATACTACACCAAAAAATGCATCCTTCAGTACGGAATCACAGGCATCTCAGGAGGATGCTGCCGAAGGCTTCAGCGAGGACCTTGCCTACCAGACAAACCTTGCTACTCCTGACAGCTATGACGATTATTATGACGCATTAAAAAACGCATATGATGCCTATTACGACAGCATTTCCACGGTTGAAACAGAAACCGGTGCTTTGTTTGACGGAGTACCGGAAGCTGCAAATGAGACTGTTGCAGAAGCCTCCGCCGAAGACAATGCCTCCACCAATTCCCTACGCTCCTCTGATGCCACAAAGCAGTCGGCAGACAGCGGAGAAAACAACGGCGATTATTCCACCACCAACACCCAGGAAAAGGAAGTGGATGAAGGGGATATTATCAAAACCGACGGCACTTACATTTACCGTGTCAGCCAGAGCTATGATGACACATATGAATATCACAGCAGCCTGACCATCACGGAGACAGACAAGGGCAGCCTGAAGGCAGTCTCCACCATTGATTTAAATGAAGCTTTGTCTTTGAAGGAATCTGATACCAATGTTACCTTTCAGGAATTTTACCTGTACCGGAACCAGTTAGTCTTAATGTACCAGAGTGAAGCCTACGACAAAGAAAATGATACCTATGAAAGCACCACCTGTATTGTTCTCTATGATATAACCGATAAGGAAAATCCAAAGAAAATAAAGACCCTGTCCCAGTCAGGATGGTATGGAGGCTCCCGGATAAGCGACGGCTATCTGTATACCATAAGTAACTTTACCGATACCTCACTGGATGACAGAAAAAAATATTCCCGCTATATTCCATGTATTAACGGTGAAACCATTGCCTGTAACAATATTTACTACCCAACAGACGTGATTATGCAGTCCACCCATGTGGTAACCAGCCTGGATTTAAGCAATCCGGCAGACTTTTCCGACAGCAAGGCAATTCCGGTAAGCGGAGGGGAAACCTACGTCAGCGATTCCTCCATCTATTTCTATGCCACCATTTATACGGATATAACCAAAACGGAAATCATGAAGGTTGGATATGAAAAGGGCAAGCTGACAGTCGGCAGAAGCGCCGCTGTGGCGGGATATCTTTACGACTCCTTTGCCCTGAGCGAATATGACGGATATCTGCGGATTGTGACTACCATTCCTGCCAACAATATCTCTCTTCTGCGTACCTTCACCTTAGAGGATGCCGCTGTCAACGGAAACACGAACACCGTAAATGAGGATGTCAACGCACTTTATATACTGGATAAAAACATGGAGCTGACAGGAAAGCTCACCGGGCTGGCTCCAGGAGAGCAGATTTATTCTGCCCGCTTTATGGGGGACACCGGATATTTTGTCACCTTCAAGAATACGGACCCTCTGTTTTCCGTAGATTTATCCGACCCTGCCAATCCAAAGATTCTTGGTACCTTGAAGATACCGGGCTTTTCCAATTATCTGCACTTTTATGACGACACGCTGCTTCTGGGAATCGGGGAAGAGATTGACCCGGACACTCTGGCATCTGAGGGAATCAAGCTTTCCATGTTTGATATCAGCAATCCTGCCGATGTCACCGAACAGGATAAATATGTTATCAAAGACTCTTATTACAGCGAAGCCTTTTACAACCACAAAGCAATCATGATAGACCCTGTGAAAAATATTTTTGGTTTCCTTTACTATGGAGAAACAAATTTCCAGCTCTGCTACTACTATGTCACCTACACCTACGATAAGGAAAAGGGCTTTGTGGAGACTGCCAGATATCCAATCAAGGACGATTCCGGATATGAAACCAACGGTGTGAGAGGTGTATACATTGGTGATTACCTCTATCTTACAACAAACAAATCAATCACCAGCTATAAAATCGGTTCCACGAATCCGGTTGCGCAGATTTATTATAACTGACAATTCATTGAGCAGGAGCAGAATACATGCCGCCACAGTGCCAAAAAGCCCCAGACGTTTTCCCGGCGGTGTGAACAACAGTCTCACATCATGCCTGCCCGGCTCTAACAAGGTTCCGGCAAAGGCCGTATTCACCAGCTGGATATCGGCCTTTTTGCCATCTACATAGAGCGCTAAGCCATCCTGATAGGGGATGGAGGTTACAAAAAAGCTTTGCTTTTCTTCATCCGTCCGGCAATGCAAAACCTCCGCACCCTTTACCTTTAGAAGCTCCACCGTCTTCACACTATCCTTATTAAAGCTGTATTTTGTTAAAACATGATAGGTCAGATTCTGTATCTGGAATTTTCCCTTGCTGCAATGAAGCTTTAATGAATTTGCCATCCTTTCATTCAGATAAAAAGTAAAACGCCTGTTTTGATTGGGATATGGAGCTCCTTTGCCGGATAGCTTATTACGCATCCCATTTATCGTAATCTCCACAGGCCATTTGGTTCCGTTCACAACGTCAAAGCTTAAAATACCTACTTTCCCCTTCAATTTATTCTTTAATCGAAGCGTACACTCACTGTTCTTTTTTGCCTTAACCTCTATGCCGTTCCCCTTCTTTTCCCATGATAAACCGGAAGAAGTCTTTGCCACCTGAAATTCAAAATCCATCTGCCTCATTTTTGAGCCTGACAGTATAGCAAGCTCATCTGAAATGGATAAAACCTCTGCCTGCTCTCCAAAGTACCCTTCCAATGCGTCATCCTCAACAACAGTATAGCGCGTCAACGCCTCAAGAGAATAGGGAAACGTGAGAGACTCAAAGCTTTCCCTGGAAATAACTTGATTATTCAGATAGGCAATGGGCAGGACATTTTCATTTTTTGCAATGGCATAATTTCCCTTCTGATACACGCTTCGATATCCCCCCGGTATCTTATCCATGTCTGTCACCACATACTTGACGCCCATGGTATACTGCAGGAAAGGATTTATTTCCGGTAGTAATGCCACACGGTTATTAATCCGGATTGGGGTTTTCAAAATATCATAATAAAATGCCGCATACCGCTTGTTTGTCACAGAGGAATACATACCTGTAGTTTTTTGATTGGCAAAATGAAGCTGATTTGCATTCATTAGCGGATTCGTCAGATAATCTGTACGCGCCCACTCGTCTGTTATCGTCTCCTCTAATTCCTGTTTTGTGAAAATCTCCTCTCCACTTGTCTCTGGTACAAAGTCCTCTTCCTTTGACAGAATAATGGTTCCCGCCATAGGGACAACCAGCAGTAATATATATACAACTGCTTTATTCTTCCTTTTCCATACCCAGGAAAAAACCAGTATCAAAGCGATATCCGCCAAAACCAGTATGGATGCAGACGGTATTTCCCCATTGCTGACATGAAGCATTCCCACACCTGCAATTACAATGATAAGTATCACAGATGCCAACCGGCTGGAGGGCTTCATCTCCCCATTCCATACCTCTCTTAAAATCCGCATACAATGCAGTAATATCAGCGGCAGAAACGGCATCAGAATCTTTGCTCTCGTATACAGAGTTCCGTTTAGCAGATACGGGATGACCGGAAAGCAAAACAGGCACAGGTAGCCAATGCTTCCCATACGATACCTTTTATGAAATAATCCCAGCAGCAGCAGATAGAGAATAATCATAGAAAATCCAATTCCATACGGATTATACAATAATCCTTTCAGCTGAAGCTTCGGCAGGATTAAGGACAGCAGACTGGTTTTTCCCGATGCACGTCTGTTCTCCAGCAATGCCAGAAATGTGGGCCATAGCAGCACCAGAGAAAGTCCTACAGACAGCACCATAATTTTAACCAGCAGCAGCCAGTCCTTCCATTCCTTTGTATTCTGCCACCAATAGATTGCAATTACAATAAAACAGCAGATAGAATAATAATAGCTCTGGAAACAGATTCCCGCTAAAAGCAGACAATACAGAGTGATATGCCGGGTTCTCAGGGTTCTCTCCGTCAAAATCAGCGCAAGAAACAAAAACGGCATATAATTAATAAACATTATCTGCCTGTGAAAATGAAAAAAACAGTCAGCGGACATACAGAAAAAACTGCCAAGAAATGCAGGTCCGGGGCTCAACATACATTTTCTAAGCCAGTAACAGCATAGCAATACCGTTATTAAAAAGCTGCCAATCATAGTTGCGATTATAACCTTTTCCATAGGAACAGACGGCATCAGGCATCCAATCAGAACATCCGGTCTCAGATATCCATAATAGGAAAAATTATAGGCATTATTTCCTCCGCCAATCCACAAAAAATCGGGAAGGATGGTTTTCTGTCTCAGGATTTCATCCCGAAGGGTTTCCGCAAGGCTCACATGCTGGCTCATCCAGTCCGTATTGGAGCCATATACGGCGCCCTCCGGAACCATAACCCACAGCAATGCAAAAAATGTAATCACCAGACACAGACAGACAAAAATATCCTTTTTTAAGTTCTTATTCTTAAGCTCCATATTTATCCTTCCCTCTTCGCATTTTCCCAAACAGCAGTCTCCAGCCTTTAACATCCACATTACATATAACAATTGCCCCTAATACCAGCACAATACCGGTTATATTATTGGCTGTCATTTTTTCATGAAACAGTACGATTCCCAAAACCGTCGCTGCCACCGGCTCCACAGAAGCAATAATAGAGGCTTTGCTGTTTTCCAGCGCCGTCAGACCAAGAGTATACAGTATATAAGGAATCACCGTACTTACCAGTGCAAACACAAGATAAAAACCAAGCATACCGATATCATCCGCGCAGGCTCCATATATCATCCTCACATCAGCCAAAGGCAGTGCACCAAGGGAGGCAAATACAAAGGTATAAAAGGAGATGGTCAGGCTGTGGTATCCCCGCTCCAGCGCAAACCGGCTGAAAATGGAATAAAGCGCATAGCCAAGCCCTGCGCCAAGTCCCACTAAAATGCCTGCTGTATTAAGACTCTCCGTGCTTCCCACCAGACCTGTTACCAAAACACAGCCAATAAAGGTTGCTGCCAGCGATATCAATTTAACCGCAGTTATTTTTTCATGAAAGAAAACTGCTGATAAAATCATAACAATCGCCGGTGCTGTATAAAGCAGCACCGCTGCCACTGACAGGGAAGTCATGGTAATTGCCTTAAAATAACAATAATTGAAAAATACAATGCTGAAAATACCGGTTCCGATAAAACACCATATATCCCTGATGCGGATTTTTAACATTTCCCGGTTGTAGAAAAACAAAACCAGAAACAGCAGGAGGGCGGTGACTACGGAACGCACCGCCACAATTTCAATGGTAGTAAAGCCGGCAGCATTTAACCGTCTTACATAAATACCCATCATTCCCCAAAGTATGCCTGCTAATAATACAAAAATCGGAGCCAGTCTTTTCATGTTATCCTTCCTCGTATGCATATAAATTTTCTAAAATCTACTCTTTTAGAAAGCGTAATTCTTGGTATTACTAAATATTGCATTAAATTCTACTTTCCCACAAAAAAAGAGTCATTACGGTACTTCGTAGGTGTACAGCCATAGGCTTTACGAAATGTTTCAGTGAAGTAACTGGCTCCAGAAAAGCCAACTTCAAAGCAAATCTCTGAAACCGTTTTATCCGTTGCCACCAGCAACTCAATACTTTTTTTTAAACGGTAGTTTGTCAAATACGCAATAGGCGTTTCATTTGTATATTTCTGGAATATAGAACAGCATGTTGTCTTCCCCACCTTTCCCGCCCGGCTAATCTGTGCAAGGGATATCTTCTCAGTATAATTCTTATAAATAAAGCGAATCATATCTTTTAATATGGAAAGATGCTGGTTCTCCGGAATGGAGGTACGCTCCGTACAACCAGACATAAGAAATAAGTTTTCCCACATCACGAAAAGCAGGCGCTGTGACTTAATTGCAAACATTTCATCAACATGCCGGCGATACATCTCATCAATCAATTCCAATACCTCCTTTTCATTCTCCCTGTCAGGATGCAAAACATGATATGGCATAGCTTCATTCTCCATCACAGGCACAACATATCTTTTCTCCACGTAAGGAGAAGAGCATAAAAGCATGGGATGAAACAAAATACAGATAAAAACACATTCTTCATGTTCTCTTGAAAATCCATAATGCAGTTGTCTGGTATTGACAAAAATACCTTCCCCTTCCTTAAGCAAAACTGAAACTCCGTTGATATTGTACTCCATATGCCCAGATTGCACAAGAATAAACTCTATATCATCATGCCAGTGGCTAATGGCACTAAAATTGGGATAAGAGGACAAAAAAAATTTATGGACATATATCGGAAAATCCGGCATGTTATAACAGACCGTTTCCGACTGGTCATTTTTAATATTAAATTCAACCTGCATATATTCTCCTGAAATATTGTTATAATATTGTAAAATATTTATATAGTTAAATACTATTTTTTGAAATATAATACTAGCATGCAAAGAAAAGAGTGTCAAGAAAAGTATTTATTTCATCATCTATGAGAGGAGGAAAATCAATGCCAAAATGGATTATTCAAGGTCTAATGACCAATTTAAAAACATGGATAGAAATAGAAGGGAACTCCCTGTTCGGGAGTTCCTACATACAATATTACAATATGCTTAAAAAACAATTTAATAACTTATAAAGCAAAAAATATGTTGAAATCCACCTACTCCTGATGCCGGATTCTCTCAATCAATGCGTCCTTTTGTAAATAGCCGCTCATATAACCGGATAATATAACCTGCAGTCCAAGCAGAATACCTGCCATTACCAGCAATTCTACCGCCGGTACACTGTAGGTGGAAATTCCTATCACATGACTTGCCTTGCATTTGAGCCACGCCAGATAACCAAGCACATTTCCAAGAGACAGGGATACAAGCAGGGTTCCCACTGTAAATACCAGCCCCTCCATCTGCAGCATACGGTTCAACTGTCTCTTTGTCATACCAATTGCCTGTAAAATACCAAGCTCCCTTCTTCTGGTAATAATACTGGTAATCAGGGTATTTGCCATATTCATAAAACCAATGACTCCGATAATGCCAAGCAAAGCATAAGCGGCACCCCTCGTCATGGCAATGCCCATATTGGAAAGCTTATAAGCATCCTGATAGGTGGTTAACGCATAATATTCACTTTCCCCTGTCATCTGCTCCAAAGCACTCTGCACGGAAGCAAGCTTATCCTTTTCACAGCTTACCCATACATCGGTTGTCATATCCTCTGTTAAATCCATTGCCTCCAGCTGCTCCTCGGTCAGCACAAACATACTGTTTGCTTCCGTGGAGCCTGCCAGAGTAAAGGTCATTGGGATTTCCCTATCTCCGTCATAGAAGGTAAGCTTCACCTTGTCACCAAGCTTATAACCATAAGTATCCATCCAGTAATCAGAGGCAAAGACAATCTCATGGTTCCTATTTACACTGTCATAATTAATGGTTCCACGCTCTGCCTCCAGCTTCTGGTAATCCTCCTTCGAGAATGCCGGCACCCATGTATACAGCTCATCCTCTTCTCCATTTACATTTTCCCGCAATGCCCTTATTGCCTTTCTTGTCTCTACCTTTGTAACGCCATCTATACTGCGGATTTGGTCAAGCCATTCATCACTCATCAGCTTCTGCTGCTGGACATGGTTTAGATTATTTTCAGGATAGGCGGTATCATTTACATCACAGTCAAGGGTAATGTAGAAATCTCCCTTTTCTACCTGTTTTCTGGCATCAAACTCTGCATCCATATTACCTGCCACATTTGCAATGACCACAAACATGACACAGGAAAGCCCCATGGTAAAAATGGTGGTCAGGGTACGCTTCTTATTCCTTCCCAGGTTTGACATGGTAAGCCGCCTGACATTGACAGAAGAATATCCTTTTCTTGTTCCTTTCCCCTTTACACTGTCCTCCTGGTAACGCATCGCCTCCACCGGGGAAATTCCCGCTGCAACCCGCATTGGTTTTCTAAGAGAAATATATACCGTGATAAAGGAAATGGCAGCTGCCAGCAGCATTAACGGCAGGTTAAACACCGATACGGTCTCCATATCCGTCATGGACAGCTCCTTGTACATCTCTCCCATAAGCCACTGGAAGAAAATATTGCTGACCAGGGTTCCAAGCAGCAGACCAGCCACGGCTCCGATTCCTGCTAAAATCATGCCCTCCTTTAACAGGATGTTTTTAATCTGCCTCTTTGTTGTCCCCAGGGCACGAAGCTTACCATACTCCTGTACCTTCTGGATAATGCCCACATAGAAAATGTTATAGATAACCAGTGCGGAAAACAATACTACTAAAATGGCAATCACACTGCAGATACCGATGGTTTCAAGACCTGGGTCTAACAGCCACATCAGATACGCTGTATTGATTACTACCTGTGTTTTGCCAATGCCCAGTTTCTCTGCCAGATTTTCTATCTTCTCCACCATCTGGTCTTCATTTAATTCCTCTTCACCTCTTACCCGGAAAACCACATTATAGCTTCTGTTCTCTTCCGGCACTGTTTTCTCATAAAAAACCTCTGAGACATATGCACCATATGTTTTCCTTAATTCATTTGCCTCACTCTCTGCCAGAAATCCACTGATGACAAAATCCTTTGTTGTAAACTCTCCATCCCCAATCCGGTAGCTTAAGCTTACACTATCGCCAATCTGGGGATTTGCAAGTCCTGCCCTTTCAAAGAAGCCCTTCTGTCCGGCAATTTCATTCTCCTTGACCGGAAATGTACCCTCACTGGTACTGACATGCCCCAGCTTCTGTGCTGTTTCATCCACATAGGAAAGACTGCCGTCTGCAGCCTCCAGGGAAACGCTGGCAAAATTGGCCATTCTGCCCACATCCAGAAACTCGCCATGAATCTTCATCTTCTCATAAATCCCATCATCTACTCTGACAAATCCTCCAAAATGTTCTCCATATTGCTTTCCTGCATTTACCTTCTGCTCCTTTACGAGACCAAAGCCGGAAAGGGCAATGACTGACAGAAGCATTGTGGTCAGCATAATAGAAATAGAAATCAGTATTGTTCTGCTTTTGTTGGTTTTCAAATTTGCCACTGCAAGCTTTGTTGTCGTCTTCATTTAAGCCACCACCTTACCGTCTTCAATGACAATAATCCGGTCTGCCATCTGTGCAATCTCTTCATCATGGGTAATGACCACCAGGGTCTGACCGTATTTCTTTGCTGACATCTTAAGGAGGCTGATTACCTCATCCCCGGTCTTGGAATCCAGGTTTCCGGTGGGCTCATCCGCCAGGATAATGTCCGGCTTCGATGCGATGGCCCTTGCAATTGCCACCCTCTGCTGCTGTCCGCCGGATAATGTGTTTGGCAGGTTCTCAGCCTTATGTTCCAGCTGAAGGGTATTTAAAATATCCATTACAAAGGCTTCATCCACCTCTTTCCCATCCAGCCCCATCGGCAGTACGATATTTTCCCATACATTTAATGAGGCTACCAGGTTAAATGCCTGAAAGATAAATCCGATTTTTCTTCTGCGGAATACCGCAAGCTCCTCTTCCTTTAACTCAAAAATATCCTTATTGCCGATAAACACCTTTCCGCTGGTTGGAATATCCAGACCTCCTAACATATGAAGCAGGGTACTTTTTCCGGAACCAGATTTTCCCACAATGGCGACAAATTCGCCCTTTTGAATTTCAATATTTGTGTTGTCGATGGCTCTTACTTCATTTTCTCCCTCTCCGTAAAACTTACATAGATTTTCTGTTCTTAAAATAGTTTCCATTTTTTTCTTCCTTTCTGAATGATTTTGTATGTTTGTTTCATCTATGTGTCCTATCATAAAGGAGATATCTTTCCGTTTTCTTTCAAAATGAGTGGGGAAGTCTTACGATTTTGTAAGATTTGGGAGGATTTTATATTTTTTCAGAAATTTTCATAACTTGTCAGATGCCCCATTTCCGGGGCTTTAGAAAGGTTTGTTTTAATAAACCACTTGATATAATATTTCTCCGTCTTCTATATCAGCCCGTATTTCGCGTAAAAAAAATGTACTGGTTATTTTTAAATAGTATATTTCTCCATCGGCCTCAGCCTTTACCAAATATGACTTCTTATCAGTCGGTACCTTCTCTACATTGTCAATCTGTTTCCCAATTACCTCTTGAAATGTTTCTTCGATTTTCTCAGCTTTTACCTCATCACAGTCTAATAATTCCATTATCATCGTTTTTTCCTCCAATTTATCTTCTCTCGCTTGTGTTATTTCTTCCCGATACTGTGTATCATTCTGTGTTGTACACGTTACAGTCATCTCTTCTCTGCATCCACACAACAACAAAAGAATAACACACATTATAAATATCATCATCTTCATCTAAAAATCACTACTTTCTAAATCACTCCATTAGCAAACTTCCGTGCATCCTTCTCTACCGGCTGATTCCGATATTCACTAAAACCATCATCCTCTACCGTCTTATAATCATTGAAGTTATCTCTCCATGCTTCAATCGTTTCTTCCCTGACACTCTCATATTTCTCCGGATTATCACATACAGAATGCTGATACCCATGTCGCATCTCATGAAACATCGTATTCATAATACTATCATAATAGAAACTACTTTCCAATAAATCTTTATTTATTGTAATTGTCATGTTACCCGTTTGCGCTGTATACCTCAAATACCCATAGGTTATATAGCCTGACTCAGAAGAAATCTCATCAAAATATATATCTGAAACATCCACATCATAAATTTTTTTAAGCTCTTCAAACAATTCTCTTAAAATCTTTTCTCTTTCTTCTACCGATGCTTTTTTCCAAGTAGCTTTACTAAAACGCTCCGATTTTAGCAAAGCTTCTATTTCATCCTGCATATGCTTATCCGCTTTTTTCTCTTCCCTTTTTTCATCCCAATCTTCTTTCCATTGCTTTATCTCATCTAAAAGATTCCTAAACCAATTTCTAATCTCTTCTATTGCCGATTCCTCATTTGAGGAACTAGAATTAACTGATATATTATTTTCATTGCTTATGGGTATTCCAATAATATTTTTCTCACATTGATAATAAGCATTTAGAATGATATCCAATCCATTCTCCATTCTAGCTAATTTCTGAATCAAGGTATTCATATCAGATACAATTACCTTCATTGTATTTTTTATTTTTTCACTTCCACCTCCTTGTATCACGAGGGTATTGGCAATATCAGAAACTTGTTTCTGAGCTTTTTGCATATTTTTGTGTGCATCACCCATATCTAAAATAGCCTCTTTCATCCCAGCTTTATTTATCATTAATTCCATATTTCTATTCCTCTCCAATCATCGTTTCAATCAACTCTTTATGCCTGTATAGCATCCAATTACTAATCAAATTCACCAATCCTGTTCTATCAATCTTTCCATATTTCACTGAATCCGTCTCACATTTATAATAATGGCATTCCTCATCTAAAATTCTAATAAGTATTAAGAAATCAACCTCATTACTATCTATAATTCCTGTAAAAACTATTTCTTTTTTATCTAAGTTAATCTTGTTTAACTGATATTCTGTATTAGCAAACAGCTTATTCAAAACAAATAAATAATTATTATTATCTATCTTTTCAAGGCATGATATCTCATGCTGTTCATTTTCTATTTGTATAATATCATCCCAAAATAAGTCAGCTATTGATCCTATAGCATATTTTATATTTGGTAAATTCATAAATGTGTAACCACCCCTTTTCTTTTCAACATAAACTATTTGATCATTATACAGGTAGTAGTAATATTCTTCCTCCATACTATTCTTATCTACCAGCATATATATTTTTGAAAGAAAACATGTTCGCAAAATAGAAATTTTATATTTATCCAGTCTTCTATTGCCGTTTCCATCCATAACTACAATGCTTGAATCTCTCAGTAACTTTTCATCATTTTCATCCGCCAAATCAATATGTAAATATAAATTTTTCAAACATTCATATTCTTCAGTCTTTAAAAAAAATGCTGCCATAAAAATATCCTTTCGCCATAATTCTTATAATATCATATTATTTAAATAAAACCTTTCACCACTTTTATGCTATATTATATCATTTTTTACAAGTTTCTTCTTTTTTTACGATAAATAACCAGTTTTTTGGATGAATAACCAGTTTTATTTTTCATTTCAGCTTCAGGGCTCGAATGTAAAACGAGGATCCCGTTTTGTAAACGAGTTTCACATTTTGAAAG
>JAXVOW010000301.1:0-117727 GCA_037301995.1 bacterium
ATACGGGAGTATAGTCGCTCTCCTAAACAAACTCTTAAAGTATCTTCTGGCAAGTTTGATGTGTAAATATTGGCTTTACCATTATTTATTCTGTCATTTATTATGTTTAACAAAATTTCTATTTCATATTCCGTGCCAGCTTTGCTACCTATTTCATCCCAAACAACTAAATCAGCATTGGCAACTCTTTTCTTCTTCCTTCGGAAATTCATTGGTAAGATTACGGATAACCGAATCCTGAACTTCTTCTAATAGAGTAATATCGTACTTCTGCCGTAACATAGTTTTAAAAAAATGCAAGATATGCTCTGGCTGGTTTTGCAAATCCTTTAACATTTCCAGCTCATGTACACGCTTCCCCTTTGCTACCTTCCTTGACAAATATTCAATAATCTGCTCTTCTTCCTCTGTCAGGCGTACTACATATTCCTTTTCATATTTTACTAAAAATGCATAATAGGGGAAGCGGAAAGGGAAAATACAGATTCATTTATGAAAAAGAAGCTTAAGATGAGACACGCGTCACATCTATGACTAGCACACTAGATAATTACAAACCGCTGTCCATAGTCAACAAAGCCGTATGTAGCTGTCATTTTTATTTTATTAAAAATTGAATATTCAAGTTGCTGCTGATTTCTTAATTTTTTGGCCCCAAATATCTGATTTGTATCTATATCATTGTATACAGCCAAAATATTATTCTTGGTATTTTCACGATAGTTTTTATTTAAGAAATCTTTCTTTAGTTCCTCAACAGCCAGCTTTTCACTCTGAATAAACGGGTTTCTTTCTTGAATAGCCGGATTTTCTAAATACCCATCTGAATTTTTTTAATTTTTATTATATATAACAGTTAGTAAAATAAATGCATTACAAAAGTATTCTAGCTTATGAACTCCTACACTCTCAAGCTCATTATACATTTTGTTGGCTCACTCACCATATTCTTTAACAAATTTATTCTGTGTACATTGCTATCTCTCCATATTTTTCACACAAAAATATTTTTCCTGTATAAAAGCATTTCCCAAGCCTATTGGTAATTTATCTAATAAGGCATCTAAACTTACTTGTTTTGCCTTGTTCATGCCAAAAGTATTACTGATTTGATCAAGTGAATCTTTATCCTTACATATTCTAAACAAATCTTCAAAAAACTGGTGAACAGAGTCTATAACTCCATCTCGTATCATATTATCGAAATAAAATTGCATCATATTCTCATAAGACAAAATACCTTCTTTTAAGTCAACCAACAATAATTCACTTTCTCCAGAATATTGCCACTTTGAATATTTTTCTAAATCCTCAATAAATAAAGTAAACATTTGATTGCTAAATGACCAATTTACATTATCTATAGTTGTAACAATTTTACTATCAATATAATCATTATTCCAATATGCTCCATATCCTGGTAAATAAAAATTAACCGATTTTCCGGTTCTAAAATGATAATACTCCAAGCTGTTCAATATATATTTACCTGTTGGAAGTTCAGGTCTTGTTATAAGAATTCCAATAGAATCATTTAACACCCCTTTTTCTCTAGCGTTTTTGTTTATTTCTTCCAACATTGTTTGATATGTCAGTGCATCAAACATACTATGCCTCCTGTCTGTGCTTATATTTCTTCATCACCAATCTTTATATCAAATATTGTTTCTTCAATAACCTTCACACATTCATCCGTATGCTTCTTTATCTCATCACCCCAAAAACGAATTACTGTCCACCCTTCAAATAATAATCGTTTGTTTATCTCATCATCCCGTTCCCTATTACGAGATATCTTACTAATCCAAAACTCTCCGTTGTTACTCTTCTCAAGTTTAGGGCAAATCACTTCCCAATCCTTACCATGAAAAAATTCACCATCACAAAAGATTGCTATTTTATATTTTGTAAGTACAATATCGGGTTTTCCTGGAAGTTTATCATAATTTTTTCTGTAGCGATATCCTTTTTCCCACAGAGCTTTTCTTAGAATAATTTCTATTTTTGTATCTTTCGCCTTGATTCTCTGCATGTTCTTTCTTCGTTGCTCTTTTGTCAGAACATCCATGCCCTCACCCCTTTACACAGTCTCCCCATTATCCAGTTTAAAATTTCTCTCAAAAGTCACACCGGATACTTCTGCAATCTTCTCCAACTCTGCAACTGTAAAACTCTCCCTTTTGAGCTTTGCATTAAAGTTTTGGGGCGTTGTATCAAGTCTGCGTGCCAATTCAGCCAAACTCATATTTTTTCTTACACACAATATTCTTATTTGTTCTGATATTGTCATATTAATTATCCTTCCTATCCTTAGCCAAATGCAAATCTAAAATCAATTTGTCAACCTTCCCATTTGGATAAACGTATTGCAATTTTTGATAATCAAACTGTGGATTCAATTTATGTATTAAACTATGATGATTAGGGCACAAAATCACTATATTATCTGAAGAATTATCAATACTTTTTGAAAAATAGTTTATATGATGTGCTTCTGCAATATTTGTACCATAATCACTTCCTATATTTACTCCGCAAATTTGACATTTATATGCATAAATACGCTTAAGCATATTTATCTTATTCTTATTTACCTTTCTCTCAAGTACTTCTTTATATTTTCTCTTCAAAGAAGCACTATCATCTTCAAAGTTAAGATATGCTTCAATTTCATTTTCTGTAATATTTTCATCCAACTTAATTGAATCTTTTTTATAAAAGCTCCCGTCCAAAACCTGAGCAACTATATCAGATAGTTCCTCGAACGATAACTTATTCCATCTTTGATACATATCCTCAACACCATTTGTAGGTTTTCTATTTCTATATCCCACGCGCCCGTTGTCAAAGAACACATCAAATTCGTCTCTACGCCTTTTAATAAATGAGTTTGCTTTTCCATCTCCTTTAAGTCTTTCAGACAAATCATTTAATGCTTCAGTTATCTTTTTATATCCCAACTTCTCTATAGCTTTATCATTATACTTAGACAGATAAAAAGCTACTAAAGATTTCTTTTGATTATTTGTCATTCTCTTTCTCCAAAAAATTCTTTATTGATATACATTATTTGCTTAAATATTGCTTCCAACACATCAACAACAATACTATTTCCCGCCATCTTAATGAGTTTCTCTGTTGAATATAATTTTCTGCTTTTTGTAATCTGAGGATTATTACTAATAACACGTTCAAAATCTTTTTCTTCAAATCCCATTAATTTGAAACATTCTCTTGGTGTAAGATATCGCCATTTCACTTTACCTCTTGCATAATTTTTATATGTTATTAAACCAGAATTAGGATTTCTATCTTGCTTAGTGGTCACTGTATTGACAAAAATCTCATTTATTTTTTTACCGTCATAAAGCATATCATTATCTTCAAAAATTTTTTGTCTTGAAGGTGTGTCATTTGGTTTACTTGCATCTGCTTCTTTCTTATAATCCGGATTATTCTTATAATCGAGGCAAAGAATATCTTTTAACATAATTTCTCTTCTTTTCATATTATCAGCTACATTTACATCCTCGAGGTCATTTTCTTTAAAATATTTATCTACTTTTGATATCATTTCTGCATCATTATTGCAGAGAACACTTATCATATAAGCTCTTTCCCTTTTCTGTGGTATCCCAAAATTTTTTGCATTCAACCTGTAAATTTTATTATAATATCCAAGCTCATTAAGTGTTGTTTTCCAATCTCCAAAATCTTCTTCGTGTGGTTTTGATAAAATATTGCATACATTTTCCATAACAAGAAATCTAGGCAAATTCCTGCCTGCTTCATGCATCTCAAGCAAAATTCTTTCAACTTCCCATAACATTCCCGATCGATTGTGTGCATTCCTTGCTATTCCGCTTTTATTTCCGTGCCAACAACCACATAACGACAAATCCTGACAAGGAAATGAATACGTAAATAAATCAATGCTCTCCGGTATTTCACACCCTTTTACATCCGTTATACTTACAAGATTTTTTGTTTCCTTAATTGCAGAATACAGCATTCTTTTTACTTCCATCGGAAGTCTTAAAAATGACTTTTCATTCATAGCTTTTTTACCATCAGCACTAAGAGTAAAACCCTTTAGGAATTCTATAATATCAGAATCGCTCACATTTTTATATTTATCTATATCTATTTTTCCTTTATGTATCATACAATATGCCAGTATCGCATTAATGTCCCAATCTGCAGTATTAACGATCTCATAGTTTTGACCAATGTTATTTAATGCTTTTGCTTGACTTCCTATTCCACTAAAGGTTTCTATAACTCTAAACATTTTTTCTCCTCAGGTTACCATACAACGTACTCTAAGCCATCCAAATCAATAGTATATGTAATCTGCGTCACGAAATCCGGAATGCGATCTCCTTTAAATGACGAATCAACTATTCTTGGAAACTTATCATCTACCTCGTATTTTCTTTTTTCTAAAATTTTATATTTTTCTTCTCTGACACTTGCACCTTTCTCATATCCAAGATGATATAACTGCTGCTCAATCTTTTCCTTATCGTATCCACCTGCAATCAAATTATCCTTCATATCATTTATGGAAATACCTTCTTTTGACCGTTCTAAACGACAGAAATATAAATATAATCTTTTTAAACTTTGCAGCTGATGCTGACTTGAAATAGTAATAGAAGCTCCGTATCTTTTTATCGTAGATTTAACTTCATAACTTCCATTATCCCCTTCAATGTCATGACTGCCCGACATAACAGCTGCCCATTCAACAGAATTATCATTTTGATATAAATGATCCAAAACCATCATTTCTGCAATAACACTATAGGCATTCCTGTCAGATATTGCATTTCCCATCAATTCCCGCCACTGTTTCCACCAGTTAAGAGGATCTTCCAGCAAATTTTTTCTATCTATTCCATCCAATCCCGGTTCTACAAATTGTGCACATACAGTTGCAAATTCATATCTAAGACTGTCTCTCATACAGCTCAATACAAGATATTTCTTCTCATTATCTCCTTCTCTTATTACCTGAGTAAACAAACGGCTATTTGCAAATTTCTCGGATATATCTTTTTCGTTATTATACTCGATTGCCACACCATAGCCTTCATTATTCCGAATAACCATAGCAGGATATTCGTTTGGTACTGTTTTTAGATCTCTTGCACCATTTTGGGTTGATGCAAAGCACTCTCTTATTTCTTCAAGTGTTCCCATAAAATCAGTCCTCCTTAAATGTATGATACACTGTCTTTGCCACCCCTAATGCAAGCAACGGTGGCACAGCATTTCCGATTTGCTTATACGCATCTCCCATAGAACAGTCAAAATAAAAATCATCCGGAAAAGACTGTATTCTGGCTGCTTCTCTTACAGATATTCCTCTTGGCTCCCATGGATGAATATGACTATATGTATCTTTTGCCAAATGTGCCACCAACGTATGCGAAGGTTTATGTTCATCCAAACGTTTCCACTTGTTTTCAAACTTTTCTCTATCATACTGTGGAACCATTTTGTCGTGAAGTTTAATATATTCATCACTATTCTTTTCATATCCGAATATCTTAGCTTCTTCTTCAAATAACTCATCTGCAATTTTAGAAGCTGCAATAAAATTGTCTCCTTGCTTCATCCTTTCAAATATTGGAAAATCTCTAGTATTTCTTCTGAATGAATTTGCAGATACACCATATGTTTCTTTTCCGTACCAGTTCCTCATTATAGTTTGAAACTCATTTTGAGCTGCACTTTTATAAGGATACTCGATATTTAAACCGATAGCTTTATATTTTGTATCTGCTGTTGGAAATAATTCTGGTAAATCCGAAAAAGCATCTCCAACTGTCGTCCATGTTTTTTTAATCCCCTCCGTTCCATTTGGCTCTTTGAAAAATTTACAAGTTTTATATCCTTCAAATCTTTTTTGATGCTGTGTCAGCTCATCTGTAATGCTTTTATTTGTTGGAATAGGTAGTTCCACATTTTTATTTTCATCATTCTTTATCGCAATCACAAAAACTCGTTCTCTTACCTGAGGAACACCATAATCTGCCGAATTCAAGACTGTCCAATATGCCATATATTCATGTTCAGTCAACTCTTTACATACAAGTTCCGGAATATTCTTTCCTCCAAAATTAGTTGACTCTGGAACGTTTTCCATAACAACAGCTCGTGCATCCATATCAAATACAAAGCGTAAAAAATCCTGATATAAATAGCCTCGTGCATCCTTCGTATTAATGCGATTTTCGCCAAGAGAACGCAATTTTCCTCTTCCTGCCATTGAATATGCCTGGCATGGGGGCCCTCCAATGACTATACAGCCTTCTTCACCTATTCTATCCCTAAATATCCTTCCGTCTATTTCTGTAATATCTCCACATATATAGGGCTCTTCTTTCCCATATCTCCATGATAAATTGTACGATATTGTTTTACATGCTTCAGGCATAAGTTCTATTCCGGCCACTATATCAAATCCTGCTTTTTCAAATCCAAGTGCAAGTCCTCCACACCCTGAAAACAAGTCAATAATTTTAGGTAACATTACACACGTACCCCCGCATCCATAAATAATGACCTTACATATTCCTTTTCTCCACCAAGATATAAAGCCGGATCGATTACCACACTCTTGGCTGTATTTAATTTCATTACAATTCTAAACAATCCATCACTTTGTGTTTTAGTATTCTTATCATAAGCTTCTAGAACTTCCTGTGGTATTCTACTGTAATAGTACATAATATATCTGTATACATTAATAAATGTACCATTTCGCCCAGTTCTTTCTTCAAGATTTAAAATACTATCTGTAGTAAAACAAGGTGACTCCAGTACCTTTACAGTTGTTGTCATGTCGCCTTGCCACGAAAGATGAACATACCACCAAATTGATCTAAACCATATTCTTGCTGGTTTACTCCAATAATGGCTCTCATTTTCCTTTCCCCATCTATCTGCTACAACATTTGGAACAACCTTAATTGAAAGATATCTCCAAAAATCATCGTTTGCTGCAGCTCTTAAATTAAATCCTGGTTGTTTCCATAAATAGTCATACAATAAAATTCCAACATGAACATCTATATAGTAATCCTTTTTAGCTATGTCCTGAGGACATTCTTCTCTTACTTTTTTAGAAAAATTCTGTATTTCACTTCTAATTTTAATATAATCACCTTCAACTTGTGGTAACGAAGGATAAGTTGCAAGCCAATCCTTCATTGCCACTTGTGACTCTGAACGATTCAATGTTTTTATAATCATATTCTACATCCTTTGATCAAAAAATTTTCTTACTGACAGTGACATTGCCTCTGGGTTCGAAACATCCCATCCCAATGTGTTAATAAAATAGTAAACAGCCTCTGAAACGCTTCCTTTTTGAAGATTTTCTCCTAGTGTTGTATCGTCCCAGTAGTTCTCTTTTTCTTTTAGTTTGGTAATAATAACAATCAATGCACTTGACATAATTTCTTTTAATAACTGTTCATCAAATGTCCTCTTCGTTTTATCCAAATATTTGTAATTCTTATGTGCTGTATTAATATATATAGAAACACACTCGGAGAATTGTTCGTATGTTGGATCATCCCAGTCACATTTAATATACCACAGTGGCTGAGAAGGTTCATGTACTTCATACATCGGGAACACTGAACCATTTCCATCAAGTTTAATTACAAATTTATCTATTTCTCCTAGCAAACATCCATATTCATTTGCCAAATGCTCTTCATTCCACAAAGGTGTCCCTGCATTTTTTAAATAAATAACAGTTGTAAATTCGACATCTCCTCGGAGTTGTGCTACCGAAAATTCATAGTTCAGATTCATATCTATATCTCTTTGCGAATTTTCAATATCTCCTATAGGTATTACACCTCTTTGCCTAGAATCTGCTGAGGTCCACATAAGTGCTAGCCCTAATACTGCATTGTTACATGCAATACCATTTTCTCCGAATAAATACTGATACGTTCTTAATGAATAATGTCTCTTCAAACATAAATTATAATCATCCGGAGCCCAGATTCCATCATCATCAATTATTTTATGTAAAGTGACACTTCCATCAATTGCTTCAGCTCTTAATGAAAATTCCTGATCGTCTCTGACATAGTAAAACTCATAAAGAGAAGTTTGAAATCTTATTTTTCCCAACAAATCATCATTCAGCGTTGGAAATAACGATATATTTGCTGCCATTATTTATCACCATCCTTTTCTACTAAAAATAATGGTTTGACATCTCTTCTATAAAGCTTGAGTTTAACTGCTATTTCCATCTCAATAGCCAATTCTTCGGCAAAATCCATATGTACACCATAGCCTTTGCCTTTATCTGATTTATTAAGGATACAACTAACACTTTCCTTTTCTACCTTAGTATTTTCATCATCTACAAAAATTTGTACTATTTCATTTGTTTCACCTTTTATATTGGCTTTTATATTCGCACCGATCACCTCAAATGGCATCGACAATCCCATTTTCTTCTCCCAATCACTGTGACTAATCGATCCCGTCTCAGAGTCGATAGCCACGACAAATCCTGTTGATTGTATTTTCTTCTTGGATTTAATTATTAATTTTACTGTTATACCACCTGCATAATAGGAAATATTCGCAGAATCATATCCAAATAAAATATTTTTATGCTTTATTAAATCAGAACCTATTTTTGGTGAATCACTTGGACTTGGGCTAGGTTTATTTCCAAAATTTTCCGGAGGTAATAACAGATCTCCAAACATTTTTCCAAGCCCTGAATTAAGTTTCCCCGTTGTTTCCTCCTCTTCAACTGAAAATTCCTTTAAAATTTTATTATTTACCTGCCCCTGAACCTTTGAAACTATACGTGGATTAAAATTCCCCATACTGAAATCACTCCAAGATGTGTGATCAGCCATCTCACTTTTTCTTATGTATTCTTCTAATCTATAATTAGAATCATTACCCGCTAATGTGTTATCAGAATTTAAAACAAAAATTGCCATAATAAATTCATCTTTATTCGACGAATTTATACCATCTACCCAATTTCCCACGTCTTCATAAGATACAATCATCCCCGGTTTTCGAGTAAAGAATACTACAGGTTTGTTTTTATCTTTTTCTCTAATTTCACAATTATAATACATATATGGCTCTGGTTTATTATCCGGAAATCCTGTTTTTAATATATTTCTTGATACTTTTGTATAAGCCACCGTTCCAGCCTTTGTAGAATAGAGAACTTTTCTTAATAAAATATCCTCAGTCTTTGTTTCTGCACCGACCTGATCTAATATATCTATTTCAAATTTCTTACCAATTGCTCTATTATACAAAGCCTGAACAATTTGAAAAGCAGGCTCCATTATTTCTTGTGAAATTCCAATACCATTTACTTTTGCTCGCAAAAGTTTTCCATATTTATAATTAATATTGTTCAATCTTGGTGCATACCATCTTTGAATTGCAATTTTTAGATAGTCTTCAATATTACTTTTCCAATATGGCTGAATTACATTATCTTCCCCATCTTTATACTCAATCTGATTATGATTTAATAAAACATCCTCATCAACATACGGGATTATAATTGTAGTTCCGGTTTCCCCCTGTTCATATGGCTTTACTTGAAAAATATCGAGTAAATATTCTATAGATGACTCATCTGTAATTGGTCTGGTTTTGTTATTCCCAATTTCTTCCCCCCACCATGCAATACCTCTTTTTGATTTTCCATCTAACATAGGAATCAAAGCATCTTCATCCATTTCATTCTCAACTAGTGACGCTGCCAATCGTGACTCATATTTTCCATTTTCATTAATAGTTCTACTATAATAAATCACTAATCCTATTCCCACACGAAAATAAACTGTTTTTCCAAGTCCCCACGAACCTCCTGCGCCCTCAGTCTCCTGTGGCTTACTAATTTCATAAATCAATTTCAATAAATTACCATATTGATTATCTGTAACATCATCATAATGCAATTTTCCAGTTAAGCCTACTGTATTCGAGTCTCTTATAGCAATGTATTTATATCGGTCTTTACTATATCTTTGGTTTAATGAATCTGCGATTTTATCAAGTTCCGAATTTAATGATGCTTTATCAAAAGTTCCTGTCAAAAAATCAACTGATATATATGCATCTTTATCATTTTTAGCATCTAAACTATTCTGGATTGATTCTCTTACCAACAAATCTAATATAGGCATATTATTATTTTGTATTAATTTTAACAACGAACTACCAGATTGTGTCATTCTTCCCGGCTCTGCTATCTCAATCTTCATTTGTTCCCTCCAAATCTCCGTCATCATCAAAAATATCATTTTGTAAATTGATCGATACTGTTGCTGTATAATCTGTACCTCTTTTTCCTCCCGGAATGTTCATACATAAGCCAACGATATCTTCAACTGCTTCCAAATTCATTCTGCTTTCAGAATTTGTTGTTGAATTTTTATCAATCATATAAATAATTATTTGTGGCGTGGTATCTAATCCAGCAAGACTACGTATTTCTTTTGCATATTTTGCCTGAAATTTGGTCACTTTCTCTACTATGTCCTGACTCTTTCCTTCTAAATCAACATCAGCAATCACATCCTTAGGATCTCTGAGAACTCCGATATTTATTGTAGTATCCGCCTCATTCTTTGGTTTCTTACGTGTACGACTTATTTTATTAACAGGACCTGCCGGAGATTTCCATACTGAATTTCTATCGCTCTCTTTACCTGCCAATACAATATTCCATGCATCAAGTTTTCCATCCGATGTTATTTTTTCAACCCAGGATATTACTGAATCAATATCATTAAACACACCTAATCTCTGATTAAATTTATATTTTCCCAGAAAGTCTTTTACCTTTGAAAAATCTACATTTCTCCATATAATTGTATTATTAGCATGAGCATTACACTCTTTATGTTTCTCAGGTGCTCCCAATAATCTGATAAATTCCTCTACAGCAATAATATTTTTTTGCAAAATTTTTGCATTATTGTCAAACAAATATGTCTGATTAAACGATCCACTAAAGTCCATGTCTGTTGGTTTTGCACTCTGCATTCTATTTTTTGCTGTAATTCTTATAAAACTAGCCTTTGGTGTATTTTTAACTCTAGGACCATATTGAGCCGGACTTTTTCCCAATGTTTCCATTTCATGTATTTCATCTCTTAATTCCTGATCTAATGCAGATAAAAACTTAAATTGATCATTTGTTTTAGATGTAATCCATAATCTTGGTAATAATTCATATCCACGCCTATAACCAAACCATCTTCCCATCTGCATTAACGTATCCGCCTGACTAACTGATCGCAAGAAAAATGTACTAATTAATCCCTCAATTGTGAGACCTCTGGATAATGTTGCACCTCCTATTACGATAAAAGCCGGCGCTGGTGAAGGCATGTTTTCTGATGTTGGATACGCAAGACGAACATACATACCTTCATCATTTATTCCATTATTCTTACAATTATCCACACACATATGTATTCCTTCATGATATGTTAAATCTTCTTTTTCATTTAATGGAATATTAGATACTTCTGTTCCTAAAAGAATTTCTAACTGAGGTTTTAACTGTTCAAACTCAGGATATCTATTTATCTCTTCATCTTGTCTATCATAATCTATGTACTGATATCTAAATTTTTCAAAAGTAAATTTCTTTGTTTCTTCATACCATACTTTTTCACATTTTGAAATCATCTCCTCAATAGTTCGACTTGAAATCCAAGCCTTTATAGCTTCTGCTATATTTCCATGGTGATCTGTCTTCTGACTTGTATGAATCAACATACTTATTGGTTTTTTATAATTCCATATTCTCATGCATGCCACACCACACATAAACCAACAAATTGCATCCTGTAATGCAAGAGGAACATATGGAGAACCCTCTTCATGAATATCTTTTATTGCCTGAAGAGCACTGTCATCTATTATATTAACTATATCAAGACCATCGTAATCATAATCGCCTCCCTCAAGACCAAAAATCTGCTGAGGTCCAAAATATTCTTTAGAAACACTTAAAGTGGATATAAAATTACGTGGATATAGCGAATCTTCCCCTGACTCGTTTAAAATGTTTGCATATGGTGTTGCCGTATATCCAATATAGTTCATGGCACAATACTTGGTTTTTAGATCTTCCGATTTTTCATTTTTACCATTAACAAGATTTCGTATTAATTTATTAATTGTTCTGATTGTAGAACTATTGACATCTGCCGTGTTAATACCAGCCTGGTCCGCCTCATCATCAATCACAAGTATTTTCATTTGTTTTTGTTTATTTGTGTCAGATTGAAGCCATTGTATTAGTCCCCTAAGTCTTCCTGGATTCTTCAGACATACTGTAAAATATCGTTGTTTTGAATTTTCCTCAAAATGTAAATCCTGTGCCCTTTGTCCAAGCGCAGGTTTCTTACTTAAATGTTCAAGACCTATCCAATTTAAATTACCAGGACAGTTTAAATCACTTAACAAACGATTCTGTGTTTGTTGTCTCAAATTGTCAATCGTTCCAGAAAGAATAATAAACATATTCCATCCACAGTCTGCTGCCATAGCCATCAATGCAGCCATATTTGCAGTTTTACCAGACTGAACATTACCAATAACAAGTCCTTTTACTGGTTCCATTTGCGTTGTATCAATACTAAGTTTCTTTAATATACGATAAGTAGTTCTTTCCATCTGCTCTACAGTATCTTTCTTAAAACCATCAGATAATAGTTTTTTTCTGTAAAGTTGCCATGCAGAATTCTGATCTGTAGATATTCTTGTATCATTTTCCTCACCGGAATTAAATATCAATGCCTGTCCACTTAAAAAATCAATTTGTTTTGTCTGTTCCTCAGCATCTTTCTCTAACTGAACCAACTCTTTCCATTCTTCACATGTAACTTCTTTCCAAAAATTCATAATCACTTGATTATTTAAAAAAGTTTTTAGACCTTCTTCATCCGATGCACATCCCCTAAAAATCTCATCCCAGGTTTTCTTTGCATTCACATGTGCATTTCTAATCCACTGTCTATGCTGATCATATACAGGTAAACCAAAATCTGCCATTTTTATCCTCCAAAATATACGTATATCTACAATTAGTACTAAATATCTACAATAATTATAAAACTGTAGTTTTATACCGTCAATCAATATTTTTATTTTATGGTGTGAATTTTTCCTAGTGTACTCTGTTTTTCCCCGTAGTACTGTATTAAAAATTCAGTTTAAAATCAGTTTCTATCACTCCGTTGTTCCCATAAATTTCAAGAAAGTCCTAATATTTTCCCTTTACTGTAAAATATGGAGTGAAAATCCCACTTTACCGTAATATACAGAGCACTTTGGCAATTTCACTGTAAAATCCAGAATACTTTATTTCTCATAATTTCCCGTTTTTGGGGTAGTGCAGTAAAAAGTGGAGTGTTTTTTCTATTTTGAGATAAAATGTAACATTTTTTATTGATTTATAATTTTTTATATTTACTCTCGAAATTCCCATTAGCAAGTACCTCCAAAATATAATTTTATCTCCCTCAATGCCTCCTTCCAAAGTAAGCAATCAAAATCTCCTTAATATAGTTATACCTCCTCGCATAGGAGTTCTCCACCCTTATCAGCTGCAAATGATGTTCCGTGCATATCGCATTTTTCTTTTTATCCCTCTGCATCACAATCTCATTTTCATAGTGTTCCTTGCCGTCCAGCTCAATTGCCAGAATCGGCACCTTAGAGGAGCTCCCCTCCCTTTTATACACCACAAAATCAAATCTTCCTGTATAGAACAAATCATTATAGCTGGTGTTATCCTGAAATACGTGGGAAATGGCAACCTCCTTTTCAACTGTGTATTTGCTCTGGGACATCCATATATTTTCCAAGGCGTGGTTCAGGTTTTTCAAAAATGCCTCCTCGGTAACCGTACTGTAAGGCTTGATGCCCAATGCCCTGGAATTGGATACCTTTGGTGTTATCTTTGATTCTCCATTTGCCCTGACATACTGCACCAGCTCATATAAATCATCCTCTGAATCCTCTTGGTGCAAGCGCTCCAGATTCTGCATGTCCGACAGCAGAATCAACTTGTCCTTTGCCCTGGAGGTTGCCACGTTAATTAATTCCTTATTGTTCTTAAGCCATTCGTAAGTGCCCTGCCCCGTCTGGCCGGTAATTGCTGTGGAAAACAGCACTACATCCTTTTCATCTCCCTGAAATGCATGAATGGTTCCACAGGACACCTGAGTCAGCCCGGCTTCCTCTAATGCCACCTCTATCATCTTTTTCTGGTTCACAAATGGTGTAATCACACCGATGGATTTATCCTTATTCAGTGCCGCATACTTTACAATTTCGTCAACCTCTGCCGGTGCCGTGTTTTTCATATCCGTTCTGGCAGCCGGAACATCCACATATACAAGCGGCTTTTCCTCTTTACTTGTTGATGCAATACTCAACTTGGAGTTATAGTATTTCTTGTTATTAAAATCTATGATTTTCCCATTGCACCGGTAGTGATGGTGCAGAAGAATTTCATCACTGACGGAATCACAGACAAGAAAGGTCTTATAAATAGAATTTTGGCGGTAATCATACTCATCTGTCACATTGTACTTTCTCCGCAGTTTCTGATTCACCATTTCATCCAGCAGGATTACTGGATTTAACTGCTGCGGGTCTCCCACCAGCATAAGATTTTCTCCCCGTATGATTGGTACAAGAGAAACCGCTGTATTACACTGGCTCGCCTCGTCCATGATTACCATATCAAACATGGGCGCCGGTTCCCCTAATTTATGTGCAGAAATGCAGGTCGTTATAATAACAGGAAATATTTTCTGCAGCTTTTTTATATTATCCTTATTGCTCAGATACTTTTTAAATGCCTGATGCTGTATATCCTCATCCTCTTCATAAATGATGTGAAGCAGTTCTTCATTCTGCGGCAATCCTATTTTCTTTATGTACTTTTCGGAAGTATAGTACAAATATTTCTTGAAATCCTCTATATCATCATCCAGCAGGGACAATGCCTGTTCCTCCGTAATCACCCCTGTCTCCTGGATTTTCTGCTGTATCTTTGAAAGCTGCCTATCCTGTAAATCTGCCTGAAACGGAAGCATCACCGCACTACTCATATTCTTTTTTTCATACTCTAACAACCGGGTTAATGCTGCATCCCTTTCGTGCAAATCCAGTACATCCTCATATTTCTTTAAAAGGTCAGATAATTTCTTTGCCCGCTCTGCACGGTAATCCCTGTTTTTATCCAATGTCCCCTCAAAAATAGTGGCAGCCTTATGTGCCTCATACAGTTGCTTCATGTATTGCAGTGCCTTCTTTTCCTTATCCCGGTTTCCCAACCGTAACACTGGAAATGGAATTGTTTTTTTCCGGTACGAAATGCCCGATAATTTATCAAATACTCCGTTAATAGGATGGTTGTTATAGGAACAGAACAACACCGTTTTTCCATTAAAAAATGCAGTCAGTATCGTATTGATAATGGTATTTGTTTTCCCTGTCCCCGGTGGTCCCTGGATATAAGTCACCGGATATTTCATTCCGTTGTTAATTGCCAGTAGCTGGTCAAGATTCACCTTTTTATCAAGCAGAGTAATTGGGTACGCTTTATACCGCCTTGGTCTGTCCAGCAAATCTCCAAAAAACGCCTTTATCGGAACCGTCACTTTATCCCCTTCATACATATCTAAAATCGCCTGGTATTCCGAATGCAAATCCAGCACCACATCCATCCCCAGACCTATCATATACGGCATATCATCCACACGAATGCCGGAATTACTCTTTGTAATACAATCCTTAATCCTTTCCTGGTTCTTTTCAAAATCCTTCAGCAATTCAAAGTCATCTGCATCCAGAAATTTACGCGCACTTTCCTTTACCCCATCTATTGTATATTCAATGCAGACTGTAATTTCATTATCCGGACGGAGTACCTTATTTTTTACATCCAGCTGTAATTTCCGGTATGCCAGCACATAAAGCCCTTTTCTCGTGTGGATGCTTAGCACATTCATCCCCAGCTGCTGCATGACTAATTTTCCATTTAACCGGTTATCCTTTTCCGCCTTATACTGAAAATTTTTGACAATCGCCTTAAACTGTTCATCGCTCAGCGGATAATTTTCACCATTAAAGCTGTCACGGTCTAAATAGCGAATCAGTTCAAAATCAGAATAATATGGAACGTTATCCATCCGGGTACACATTTCCAAATAATTCAGTATTTTCAGATTTGCTATGTTATCAAAAATACCTTTATATTTATGGGGATTCATATAAATGTCACTGACTAATTCCTCTTTGACAGGATAGTAAGAGCCCTCTATTATTTTAGAAGACAAGATATTTTCAATATAAATATCTAACGTACATATCGTACACTTTCCTATATGCAGACCCTCTCCCATCAGTCTCTTCTTGGAGATATTCAAATCACGAATCCCAAGCCAGTACCTTGTAATCTCGTCTGACTGGTTCCTGTATTCAATCGCAAGCCATTTTCCCTCATGAATGGCACGAAAGATATCACGGTAAACTGTAGTCATTTGTACCTGCTCCTGTATTTTAATTTTTATGTATTTTCAAAATCTTTTAATCAATACGAATTGATAGTGAAGCAGCTCACTTTTCACTCAAAATTATAATAATCGTATTTTAATATATCATACCTTGGTATATTTTGTAAAATATAATCGAAAATTGTTATTAGGAATGTAACTTTTTCATAAAAAAGAGGTCTGATTCCATCGAATCAGACCTCTTCTGCTTTCCAGTTATATCAACCTAAAATATTCTCTGCCCACTCACTCTCTTTAAAACCGGTAAGCACTACATCCTCCGTCACAACAATGGGACGCTTCACCAGCATTCCATCCGTTGCCAGCAGCGCATACTGTTCCTCCTCACTCATATAAGGCAGCTTATCCTTCAGCTGCAGTTCCTTATACAAATTCCCACTGGTATTAAAGAAACGCTTCAACGGAAGTCCGCTTTTCCTGTGCCATTCCTTCAGCTCATCCACCGTAGGATTATGCTCTTTAATATGGCGGTCGGTATAGGAAATTCCATTATCATCCAGCCATTTTTTTGCCTTCTTACAGGTTGTACATTTTGGATATTCAATAAATAACATATGCTCCTCCTAAATAATTCCCTCTATATTACGGTTAAAATTCCCAGAGATTTAAGCAAAAGAATCACCAGTAAAACAGGTGCAATATATTTTACCATAACTACATATAGCTTTTTTCTGCCAAACCTACAGCCGCTCTTTTCCACTTCCTCAATAATTACTCCAGGCTTTACAATCCAGCCAATCAGAATACAGGTTCCGATTGCTACAACCGGCATCAAACAATTGTTACTGATATAGTCCAGAATATCCAGTATCTGTGCATGGGAACCATTTGGCAGGGCAATATCAAAATAGAGCTTGTTGTAGCCCAGGCATACAGCAATTCCTCCCACCAAGGCAATGGCAGTTTCCACAACCGTCGCCTTTGTCCTGGACATATGAAACTGGTCCATCAGACTGGATACCACCGCCTCCATGACAGAAACCGCACTGGTCAAGGCCGCAAACAACACCATTGCAAAAAACAGGCATCCCACAACATTTCCAATCTTACCCATTGCATCAAAAACCTTTGGAAGCGATACAAACATCAGGCTCGGTCCGGACGCCGCCATCCCCTCTTTTCCCATAAAGGTATACACTGCCGGGATAATCATAACACCTGCCAAAAATGCCACGGCAGTATCAAATATTTCAATTTGATTAATAGATTTCCCCAGATTTGCATCATCCTTAACATAGGAACCATAGGCAATCATGATTCCCATGGCAACACTAAGGCTGAAGAACAGCTGTCCCATAGCATCCAGCAAAACCGTAAAGAATCCCTTCACCGTCAGTCCTTTCAAATCCGGAATTACATAAATCCAGAATCCTTCCATACCGGTTCTGGTGACTCCGTCTGCATCGGTATGCTGAATCGTCAGTGAAAATATTGCTATTCCAATTACCAGCAACAGCAAAACTGGCATAATCACCTTCGAAGAGGATTCAATCCCCTTATTTACTCCCCGATATATAATAAATGCCACCACACCCAGGAAAATAACCATCATCAAAATCGGCTGCCACTCTCCGGCAATATAATCGGTAAAGTATCCTTCTTTTGCTGCATTGCCTCCGTCTCCGGTCAGATAAGCAATAAAATACTTTACAACCCATCCACCAATTACACTGTAATACGGCATAATTATCATAGGCACCAGACAGGCAATCACTCCAAGAAATCCCCATTTTTTTCTTATTTTGCTATATGCAGTAAGCGGACTTTGCTTTGTCTTTCTTCCTATTGCAATCTCCGTTGTCAGCAGAGTAAAGCCAAAGGTAACTGCCAATATCAGATACATTACCAGAAAAAGACCTCCACCGTCCTTAGCCGCCAAATATGGAAATCTCCATATATTTCCCAAACCTACTGCACTTCCGGCAGCCGCAAGCACAAACCCAATTGAACCTGAAAATGAATTTCTGTTTTTTTCTTTCTTCATTGTTTCTCTCGGATGTTTCCATCCTGCCCCTTCGTTATATTTTTCCATGCGTATTATCATAACATATTTAATAGAAAATGCCTACCAAAATATGAATATTTCCACTAATGTCAGGTTAAAATAATTTCAATAATCCTATTTTATAACAATTGATTGGAGGTATTTTTAAATGGATAATACGGACACTATAAATCTGCTGAAAGAATGTGATTCTGGAACAAAAATGGCAGTTTCTTCTATTGATGAGGTATTAGATAGGGTCTGCGATTCAAAACTGAAACAGCTCCTGACAGAGAGCAAAAGTCACCATGAAAAATTAGGTAATGAAATCCACACCCTGTTAATAGAGCACAACAGCGAAGAAAAGGAGCCAAGCCCTATGGCAAAGGGTATGTCCTGGCTGAAAACAAATGTAAAAATAAGTATGGATGAGAGCGATGCTTCCATTGCAGACTTACTTACAGACGGATGTAATATGGGCATCAAATCTCTTCACAAATATATAAACCAATATACAGAAGCAGATAACACCTCCCATAAAATATGTGACCGCCTGATTGATATCGAAGAGGAATTGTGTAAAGGACTTCAATGCTATCTGTAAAACTCTAAAACCAGATATTTGTTACCGCCTCCTTCACCCGATTGCGCCTTGAGGGAGGCGGAATTTTTAAGCTTTACTCTTCTTCGCTCAACATCCAAATATGCTTAAGAGGGATTTCTGCCCGTATTGCAGGGCTTAATTTTTCATAATTTTCAAACAACTCCCGGATAACATCATTGGAATCCCAAAGACGGATTCTGAAAAACTGCTTTGCCTCTTCTCTGGCAACACTGTCCTTAAAACCGCTCCAGGATACCAGCAGACCATATTCTGCATTTACATTATTCATAACCCCGCCAAGCTGGTCCAATGTGGGACGGTCAACAGCCGTATCCTGTGATTTTACCTGTACACAAATCTTAGGTGAACCAAAACCCATCTCACCACCTGCTGCCAATAAATCCTTTCCACCGTCTGCCCCAGGTTTGCTGTGATATACCGTAAATCCCTTTGCGATTAGGATTTCCTCAATTAAATCCTCCATCTTATACCCTTGGAATTTCCGGATAATATACTTCGCTATGGAATCGTAGATGGCTTCTTCCAGATTCGTCTGTGAATCGGAATCGGTATCCTCTGCATCATTGAAGGACTCCATTGTTCTGGCTGGCACCTTCCAGTCATTTTCCGACATGGCTTTAATCCGTCTTTCCGCATCATTTCTGGTAATCTTGCAGACTGTCATAAATGCACCAAAGGAATAGAGGATGTCCTGGTCAAAATTATTTCTCGGGATATCCTTTGCGAACCAGTCTACCGTTCTGTAATGGTAATAGGGGCTTCCATTTTGTTCTGCATATTGGTACTCCCCGGTTATCTCTCCAATATGTATCGTGCTTGTCCGCTTACTCGGCAAAACAACCCAATCACCTATTTTCATGCGGTGTGCAATCGGATATATTTGCGACGCCCAGTTCTTTAACGTGTTTATTTTCTCCCCAGAATAAATTTCCTGTAATTTTTGTAACAGTCTTCCTCTGCTCTTGTATTCCTTCAAATCTATGTTGAGGTCATTCCACGTCAGATAAATTTTTCCGTCTGCCAAAAACTTTTCTTCAAATTCACCTCTTTTTCCTGCTCTAAACAACCATATTCCCATTGATATATCCTCCTTTGCTTATAATTTTACTCTATTCTCTAATCAATATATAATGATAATATATGGGAAATGTCATTGAAAATAGTCCACAATCATCTACATAATATTTATCATCACCACTCAAACTAATCACTCCATTATACATAATACCATATTATTACAAATAAACAAAGTATACTTTTCAACTTTTAAATTTATAATTATTTAGACTTGAAAAACATGAAATTATTTACCGATTTTAAATCAAATCATCTCCATAAGCATTTCTTCCCGCCATCATTTTATGAAACACACGCCGGAAGAAATTTTAAAAATGGAGAAAAAAGCAATTGAACAGTTACAACCAAAAATAAAATACTCCTCTACTCATAACCCCCACAGTCATCAATCTCCTGTGGGCAATTACCAATAAAGGAGTATTTTTTATCTGTCAGAAACCATTTAATATAGTTCCTTTTATTTTATCTTAATCTTTACTTTCGCCTTCTTACCACTTCCGTCTGTAGCCTTGGCTGTTATGGTAACGGTCTTTCCTTTTCCCGCCTTCTTAGCAGTCACTTTACCTTTTTTATTTACGGTGGCATATTTGGTATTGGAGCTTGTAAAGCTTAACGTCTTATTCACCTTCTTGCCGGTTGTCTTGATTGTAGTTTTCAAAGTCATGCTTTTTCCGGCTTTTAAGGTTTTAGAAGGGGCTTTTAATTTGATGCTCTTTACAGCATGCTTCATAATTTTAATCTTAATGGTTGCCTTTTTGCCACTTCCATCCTTTGCAATTGCTGTTATTGTTACAGTTTTCCCAACACCTGCCTTTTTCAGGGTGACCTTCCCCTTTGCATTTACCGTTGCATATTTTTTGTTGCTGGTTTTCCATGTGACTGCTTTATTATCCGCATTTTTCGGAGATACGGTAACAGTCAGTTGAACCTTCTTTCCCGCTGCCAGCTTCTTTGATGGCGCTTTGATGGTAAGCTTTGTCACCTTTACCGGCAAAGACTGTGTACCCTGTTCCGGTGTTTTATCTGGATTCGGCGTCTGCGTGCCTTGTTCCGGCTGTGTACCTGGGTCCGGTGCTTCTGTGCCTTGTTCCGGCTGTGTATCCGGGTCTGGTGTTTCTGTAACCTTAGGAATCGTTTCTGTTCTCTGATATCCACATACTGTACAGGTGTAAGTCTTTACCCCTTCCTTTTCCGTTGTTGCGGGAGTGGTAATAACTCCGTTCTCTATATGCTCTGCAAGCGCATCCATTTCCAGATTACATACGGAACAGACATGCCAGTGACCGGCTGCATTACTGCTATATTTCACTTGGTGGTCTCCAAGAAACTCTTCTCCACATAAATCACAATTTGCCCGTTGGCTGCAATTGGCGTCAGCACTTATATGTGTATGCTCGCCAATGTTAACAGAAGTAACTGGATGACCTGCTATTTCTGTCGGCATTTTAAACGAATTCTGCCCACTGCCAACAGTAATTTCATTAATAGTAACATTACCATTTTCATCAACAGTATACTTAACCTGTGTTGCGGTTTCAGGAATTGTTGAACCGGATTCTTTAATCTCTGTTCCACTCGGAATATATATAATCTCAAGACCCGTACAGCCCTTGAAAGTATTCTCTCCAATCTCTGTTATATTTTCCGGTATTGTTACAACAGTTAAAGCAGTACAGCCCTGGCAATATTTGTTACAAATTTTTGTAAAACTGTCTGACAGCGGTATGGTAGTCAGGCTTGTGCAGCCTTCAAAAACACCACTCCCCGTGCTGTCACAATTCTCTGGTAAAGTTACCGATTCCAGCGCTCTACAGCCTTTAAATGCATCCATACCAATTCCTGTCAAGCTGTCTGGCAATGTTATTGTTCTTAAAATCCTATTATTCTCAAAAGAAGAAGTCCCGATAAATTCCACATTTTCCGGTAACGTCACATTAACCAGAGAACATCCATAAAAAGCCCAGCCACCAATCATTGTTACTTTATCTGGTATCGTTATAGTCGTTAAATCAATATCGCCATAGAAACAAGATTGGGGAATTGCTGTTAGATTGTTAGAAAGTGTTACATATTGTAAATTAGTACACTCCCGAAACGCACCAAGTTTTATTGTTGTTACACTATCGGGCAGAACTACGGATTCCAGACTTCTGCAGCTCGCAAAAGCTTTTGTGGCAATACCAGTAACAGAGTATGTAACGTCTGCATTTTTAATCTCCTCTGGTATCGTGACAGTGACAGGCTCCCCTTCATACGAGCTGACCTCTGCCGTTCCTGTACTGGTATCCAAAATATAACAAACACCCTGGCTGTCTTTGTAATCCACCGTTTCAGCAAAAGCCGTGACCGGTATAACCATAACTGCAAGCATCACCACAAATAATGAAATCACCCCGAAATGTCTCTTTGCTACCTCCATTTAACACCCTCCTTTTCCACAATATCACGCTTCCTGTTAATTAGCATAAAAATATATTTTGCAATAATATATCAAATAATTATTTTAGGAGCAACCATCTTCAAGTAACAATTGGATATGGTTTCCGCAACTTTGAGTAGCAGTGTTATGGCATTCTATTTATATATTGCAAATTATTAAATTTAACATAATTTACCCGTAGAAACAGCAGCCAGACATTTAGAAATAAATTGTAGAATCATACAATAATGTCTGCAAGATAAAAACCCCACCGTAAACGGTGGGGTTAACCTGCAATAATCATCTCTTCTTTATTTATATACTAAAAATTCCCATGGTTTTCTGCAGCTCTTCAGCCATAAGCAGTAACTCCTCTGAAGAATCCTGAACAAGCTGCATCGTGTCGTTCATATCCTTCACAGTCTGAATTGTATCGGAGGCTGAATTTGCATTCTGCTCCGAAACATGGGACAAATCATCAATTGCATTGGAAATAGACTCTCCGGAAGAATTCAAAATGGTAATCTTCTGCTTGATGTTCTCCATATTCTGTAAGGACTTTTCTACACCGTCAGATACTGCCTGATATGTCTCTCTTGTAAGGTTCAGCTTTTGCTGCTGAATATCCATATTCACCCGAACCTCTTCCATTACCGCAACTGCCTTTTCAGAAATTTCCAGAATCTTCTCAATTACACGTTCAATATCCCGGCTGGAATTGTTGGACTGTATTGCCAGCTTACTAATCTGGTCTGCCACCACCGAAAAGCCTCTACCGGCTTCACCGGCTCTCGCCGCTTCAATATTTGCATTTAAGGCAAGTAAATCCGTTTCATCTGCAATGGACTGAATTAATTCCACAGCTGAGCGGATATCATTGATTGCATCACTCATCAAGGAAATCTGCTCTGTTGCCTTTGAGACAGAAACCTTTGTATGGTCACTGGATATGGAAAGCTCCCGGATAATCGCCTCAGATTCCTTCTCTTTTTGAGACATTTCCGCAGCATTTTCTGCCATGGTATCTACTTCACCAATAATGTGTTCAATTTGATTATTAATCATAACCACGCTGCTACGGGCATCTGCTGTACTATCTGCCTGGCTTCTTGCGCCATCCGAAATTTTCTCGACTGCAAGCTGTACATCACCCGCTGCCAAGGTTGTATTCTGCGCCATATCTGAAAGCTCTCCGGCAGACACCCTTAAATTATCACTGGATACCTTGATACCACTTACCATATCATGAAAGCTGTCCTGCAGCTTAACACCACTCCGATAGACATCTCCCAGCTCATCATTTGACTTTAAGCTCTTAGCATCCGGCTGGTGGTCCAGCTTGCCATCGATAATCCTGTCAAGGAACACCTTGATTTTCTGCATTTTGCCCACAGTTCCCCTCGACATAAGAATCACCAGTACACAAACTATTAATACAACAATTACAGAAAACATAATCAACTGGGTTGTCTGGTTCCGGATAGTCTCCTTTACGCTGCTTCCCTCTTTTGCCACCTCAATTGCACCAAATACCGTTCCGTCTGAGTTAATCAATGGCTCATAATACACATAACATATATTTTGTCCAACTTCAAAATCCCGAAGGAAAACATTTTCACCTTTTTCAATCCTTGCATATACATCTTTGTCTGTGGAGGTGCCATTGGCCCTTGCCCCGGTTGCTCCCTTGACAGTGGTCAGAAGGCGCATGTTTCCAAACAGCATAGTAACATCAAAGCCCGTCTTTTCCTGCATTGCATCAACCAGCTTTGTATCCCCGGAAATAACGGTTTCACCCTTTCTAATCTTACCACTCTGGTCCTTTGTATAGTCACCCTCATACAAACTGGTATAGGTCTCACTGATTGAGGCAGCCACAATCTTCATGGAATTTTCTATCTCACTCTCCATTGCGGACTCTAATGTAGAGGTACTCAGCCATGTGACAAGCACACAGGTAATAATCATTGGAAAAATACACATTGCCAACAGGCGCCTGGAAAATGACCAAATTCTAAGTGGTTTTCTTGCTTTTGTTGTCTTTCTTGCTTTTTTGCTTTTGTTTTTCTTGTTGTTCATCACAAATTCGCCCCTCCTGTATCTATTCCATTGCTCATTATGCTCCAGAAACATATTACTGCTATAAATGAGCTCAGACTTGCCTCTTGCTTATAAAAATTCATCTAACAAATATTATAGCATAATCCAAAGGAAATCAAAATATTATTTTTATTTTTAATACAAAAATATAATATACTTCATATCCCCGGCCTCCTAATCAATGCTTCCCACTCTTCATTTCCAGCCATATAGCCAAATGTTTCTTCATCCCGGAAACCCTCCAGTAAATCTTCACGTACTGCCGGTACCAGTGTCCCATAGGATTCCTTATTAAATGTCATATGTGCATACAAGGACGAATCCACAAAGCCACATATTTCTTCCAGAGAAGCAAGCATTGTTTTTACAACAGAAAGGGTTTCCTTGATGTCCTTATCTAGAACTGCCAGTTCTAATTTACAGGATGTCTCATGATATATGCCCATTTCAAATAGCTTTGCCAGACCACTTTCCTTCTCAATATATTTCCGGGCTTGTGGGGTATCCCCCTCCTGCAAGGACAGCATATAGAGACCACCAAATACCATATTTAACAATTGATACTGGGAAAAGATTATTTCCTCATAAGTCCTGTATGCCTCATTTATGCGGTTTGTCCTGCTATAAATGACCGCCTGCATCCGCTTTTTTTCTACGCTGCCCTCTTCAAAATATTTCAGACATTCTTCTGCTTCATCATACATCTCTTTCCTCGTATAGTACCCAAACAAAGAGTCGGCACAATGTCTCCGTACTTTCTCATCCCCACTTTCTAACGCTCTATGATACCATTCCAGAATCTGCTTGTCGTAGACATCGGCATTTGCAACACCATCCATCATACATCTGGCGTCCAGTATCAGTGCTAACTGCCAAATCAGCTGATTACAGTTGGGATACTGCTGTATGAGAGTTTTGGCATATTGAAACACTGCATCAAAACTCTCGTTATCGAATTTTTCATCCATTTCTCTGACAATCCCCTTGATTTCTTCCTCTGTCGGTTCAACATGAAAAGACAACAACGTTTCCAGTGTAATATCCAGACACCTGGCAATAGGCGCCAGCAGCATGATATCCGGCTGTGTCACCCCTTTTTCCCATTTATTCACAGCAGGCGTAGTCACCCCCAAACGCTTTGCCATATCTTCCTGGGTCATATTTTTATTTTTTCTATATTTCCGAATCACTTCACCAATCTGCATAAAGCATCCTCCTGCATTTTATTTATCGCAAAGACCTTTACTAAACTCATCTTATCAAAAAATGCTTTCCCTCACAATTGAACAGATTGTAACATTCACTCAAAGAAATTAACCGATAGGCAAATCGCCATTCAGGCGTTGTCACGCCTCATATGCTTAACGCTCTTCAACCGCCTTCCCACTCATTTCCTGCGGCTGTCAAAATAGACAAAGGAATCAATGGCATCCAGTATATCCTTAAAATCCTCTCTGGGTGCCAGCTCCACATATTTACGCAGAAGTTCGGTTTCCTGTTCCTTAAAACGCCCGTAAAAAATATCATACAGATTATGCCCCCGCATGTATATTTTAAACTCCTCAAAATGTTCTTTTAAGTCCGCAACGGATTGTATGTCTTTCCCTAAAACCTCCACAAGCTGGATTCCACTCTTTATCCGGTGCAAATACTGTTTCCATTTCGCATACAATATCTCCCAGAACTCATCCACACTTTCAACCACACCAATCTGCGCCATCACCTCCGGATTCAGAAAATAATTTTCAAAGGAATAATATTTTAAAATCAATACATTCTGCCTCCGGACCCTTGGAAGCTTGTCAATATCTTCATTGTTCCTCTCACTATAATAACGGCAAAGCTGTGCTGCAAGCTCTTCCGGATTTTTCCCGTCACTGTCACGAATCATCAAAAACTGGTCCCGCAGATAAAGCTGATTCATATATTTTAAATTGGCATAGGTTTTGATATTCGTACAGCTATTGGTTGTAATGATAGAAATACGGGATAAATTCCCCCTCTTATCATAAACTTCTGGATAATACTTTTCCAAAAGAAGAGGAAATCTTGTTTTATCCTGCTTTCCCTCTACAATAAAAACAAAATCCACATTCAAAAAATCATTTGCACTATAGCCTAAATCATTCAGAATATCATCAATATCCGCATTCTGACGGGCTACAGAATACCCCTCCTCATCCAGAACCATCTGGCAAATTTGACCGCGGGTAAAATTTGCAACCATATTCGGGGAATGGGTGGTAAAAATCACCTGATTTTTCTTCGACAAACGATAGAGAATCTTGCTTGCCGTCTTTTGCAGGGAGGGGTGCAGAAATAATTCCGGATATTCCACAATAATAATACTTTGAAGCCTTTTTTCATCTTCTATATAGGTTTCCAACAGCGAAAGCATGTAAATACTTTTCATACCATTTCCAAGATGCTCCACAGGACTTAACCGTTTCAGTTTTTCATGCCATGCATCTGCTTCAACAGAAAACATTTTATCCGTGTCGTAGGATAATGAGTAAAGAATATCCTCCACTCCACCATTTTTCCGGTAATTTGTGTTCATTTTTCTGGAGAATTCACTGATATTTAACTGGTATATTTTGTACTCCAACAGCTTTGCCGTCTCATGTACTTGCAGTTCTTCCGGTTTTTTCTGGTTAATCAGACCAATACAGCTAAAGCAGTGATTACAGGTCTTTGCTGCATCAAACATACATGCGTTGGAGCGTAGAGTGCTAAGTTCTTCTGACTTCTGGAACATCAATAAATCCTCCTGAAAGGACTCTAAGTTCCGGTTTGTATCAATAAAATAAAGCTTAGGTAAAATGTCCGGAATATAGCGGTTATTTTTGTGCCCACTATCCTCATACCGTATTTTTCCGTTGTAATTGATAGAGCAGACAAAAGATAACTGACCATTCAAAAAAGACGGAAGCTTTTCGCGAAAGTCACGCTCCCATGATTCATAACGCTTATAAGCGCTGACCATTCCATGAGCATGAAACTGATGCAAATCCTCTTCCGTTATAGTAAGAACCATGGCTATTTCAATATTTTGCTTTTTCTCATTAAAATCATTTTCCCTGACCGTATAATTCCCGGTAACCGCACGAATGGCATCTATAACAACCGTCTTTCCTGTGTTGTTCTTTCCCACCAGAATCAGAGCATTTTCAATGTCGCAGATTGTGAGTTCCCGGATGGATTTGAAATTTTTGATATGTAAGGACTTAATCTGCATATAACTCCTCCTTAAAACATATATCGTTTCTATATCTCAATGGTACTGGCATCTGCCAGACAAAGCTTCGTGTATAAGAACACCCTGTCTCCCGCCTGTAACACCATGTTACCGTTTGGAATCAGAGATTTATTTCGGCGTTTCACCAGTACAATAACGGACTGGCGGGAAATGTCCAAATCCTTAATCTTCACTCCTGTCCACGGATTCTGTTTCTTAAGTACAATCTCCTTCAGGTTGATGCGCTCCTTTTCATCCTCTTCATAAGGAATCGCACCTAATACCACCACATCATCCTCCAGCAGCACCACGTCCCCCCGGGGAACAATTATCTCTTCATCCCTCTTGATAATCGCCACAATCACACCTGCCGGCAGTGACAGGTCTGCAATGCGCTTGTGAAACCATTTATCCTCTTCTGTAATGTGAACCTTAATAAAATGCATATCCTCCTCATAGCCGTACTCGTTTCTTTTCTTAATGCTGGAATACTGGTCTACAAAGCCTGCGGAAATGATACCCGTTGGAATCGCAACCATGCCAACCCCCAAAAAGGAAATTATAATTCCCAATATCTTCCCCATAATGGTGACCGGATAAATATCGCCATACCCCACAGTAAGCAGGGTGGACGCTGACCACCAGATTCCAGAAAAGGCATTGGTAAACACATCCGGCTGCGCCTCGTGCTCCAGGCTGTACATACAGAGACTGGAGGCAATCATCAAAATCAGAATAAGAACCACCGATGAAACCAGCTGCTGGCGTTTCTTATACAAAACATCGGTAATAACATGGAGGGAATCGTAATATGCGTCCACCCGGAACAGTCGGAAAATCCGTACAATCCGCACCATTCGGAATGCGACGGTTCCCGCCGGGAAGAAAATCGGCAGATAGTAGGGCAGCCAGGAAAGAATATCAACAATTCCCATAAAGGACAGTATATATTTTCTCACTGCGCACAGCTCTGTCATATCCTCCTCATCTGCATACAAAAAACGGGCAGTAAAGATACGCAAAAAATAATCTATGGCAAAGCATGCAACCGTAATCCGCTCAATCCATATCAAAATGCTTCCGTACTGCACACGCATCCCCTCATAGGTATACATGATGCTTGCCACCAGATTCAAAACAATTGTAAATGCGTTAAAAAAATCATAGCAACGGCTGGCATAATCCAAATCATTGCCAACCTCTAATATTTCAAACAGCCGCTTGCGCCGGCGATACCATTTCTTACTCATTTGTTATCCCACTCCTGTAACCCCGCTTTTTCTTTGGTGGATGAGATTCGTTTTAAGAACCTTCTAACCATTTTTACCTGTAATTTATTATAAAGGTGTTAGTGTCCATCCGCAAGAAAAATCTTACCGATGGATACGCATACGTAATCACTATGCTTAACATAATATGCAGATGCTATCCCATTCTTTTTTCAATCCATTTTTTAAGTTGAACTACCTATTATTCTAAATTCCATACTTTTTACAAATTTACACTTTTTAACTTTTGGCAATCTATCTTTTCGTAAATATTTTATTGTAAATTTGTAAACACTATATTGACTCATAATTTTATCAGTGCTATATTATATCTAAAAGGGAGGAAGGCACATGTATGATATTAAGGATTTATTTAACCAAAGAAGCGTTTTTGCTGCAAAACTTGAACAAATTATGGACGCTCAGTCCATCACCAAGACAAAACTCTGTAAAGAAGCCGGTATTTCCAGACCAACTTTGGATAAATTATTATCTGCCGAAATCACGAATAAAGTCAATTTTGAGAAACACACAAACAAAATTTTAAACTTCCTTGGCATAACGCCTGACCTATTCATGGGAAACACACATAACAATTATAATAGGATAAGGCAGATGAAAAATGCACTTCACATTTCTCAGGAAGCAATATCCGAAGCGACTGGTATTCAGCTTTCACGACTTAAAGAGATAGAAGCAGGCGGAAAGGCAACTACAGCAGAATTTCGTGACATTGCATTATGTTGTAAAACAAGTGTCCGCGGTTTACTTGGAACAAATTATTTTAATATTCCATTTTCTGAAATAAGCTACTCTACAGAGGAAGATTCCTTTGTAAAATCTCATGGCTTTTGGGGACACATTGGGATTCTTCCCCACTCGGAAGATAACTATCTGTGGTTTCCTATAAGTACAGATGTACGAGAACTTATTTATAGTATGCTGCCCCAGCAATTTATGGTAGTGCCATGCATAAACAACAAAATCCTTCTTCTTAATATGCTCGGTATCGATAATATTCTTTTACTGGATGAAGCCTGCGACCAACCTGATTTTGCCAACTGGGATTCCTCCGTCAGTGAAGGAGAAATTCCTCCTGTTATTTATGAAGCTTTAGCGGATTACCCTTTTGATGATGTATCAGAAGATATTATTTCTTCCAAGCTCTGCAGGGTTTTAGACAAACTGATTAAAGAAAAACATTGGACAGAAGATGATATCATAAAAATTCTTAACGACATAGTGATTCATTTTAAAAACAAAAAGACAATCTCTGTTACAAGTAATCTAAATATGTATCAAACACTCACAGATGCCATTGTAAATATATTTGATTTTGGTGAAAACGATTCCGAAAATGAATCTGTATTTTTTGAAGACCTAAATGGTTGTGAGATAATTGTTAACCTAAACAATACTTCCATAATAGAACTTCCCCTAATGACTGTCGAAAATGTAATCTGTAAAAAAATGGAGGAACTGTTTGGAGACCTATAAGACAATTCGATACCATTTCAAGTTTTTACAAATGATAAGCTTGAAATGGTATCATTTTTAACATATTTCTTCTTTCTTCCAAACCTCTTACCTTCTCCCAAAATACCTCGCTGTCCTCTTCCTATACTCCTCATACTCCTGTCCAAACATACGCTGCATATGCTCCTCTTCCTGTAAAATCTGCATATGAAGCATCACCGCCGCCCAGACAGACACTACCAGCAGCGGAATATTAAAAAACATAAGACATATCGACAAATACAACAAATTAAACCCCACAAAAGCAGGATTTCTGCTCCATTTATATATACCAATTGTGATGAGCGAGGTTTTTTCTTCTGGTATTCCTACCCTCCAGCTGTTTTTCATCGTTGTGGTTGCCAGTGCAAGAAAATGACAGCAATCAAACCAATTACAATTCCTGCAATTCTAAGCCCCGCCACAGGAAGTGTTTTTACCAAAAAGATACTTAAGATATCTAAAATGCATACCAGCACCGTCGCAGCACTCATGATTCGCTCAATGACAAGCACCTTTTTCGGCTTATTTCCAGTTCCCATCTGGTTTGTCTTTATGGACTGTTTCTTCTGAAGCACAATTTGGGCAAAATAAGACACATAAAATGCTGCTAAAATTAAAATGGCTGTTATTTGATACATTATCATTTCCTCCCCTTTTTCCAACAAATAAAAAATCCAAAACACGAACATTTGAACACTTATTCATTTGTTATTCAAATATATTAGTATATATCTGAATGTTTGTCAATTTATTTTAAATAATTATTCTTTCGCCACCAATGCGGATACTTAGCATTGTATAATCCCAAACACCGCAATTTTATCCAATCCCTTCTCCTTCTCTTATAATACACTTATCAAAAACAAAGGAGGCAGACATCTATGAACAATAACCCATTATCTATTTTTGAAGCATTTGACGGCGGCTCTTTGAAGCTGCCGGTAGCAAAAGAGGAATTTGCAGACATTCCATGGTCAAAGCATCCAGCCTTTGAAGGTGTAGAGCTCAAACACATTGTCACATCAAAAGATACCAGCGGACAATTCAGTTACCATCTTGTCCGCATTGCACCAGACAAGAGCATCAAAAACCATATCCACGAAACACAGCTGGAAACCCATGAGGTAATTGCCGGTTCCGGTATATGTATCAATGACGGTGCCGCCATCTCCTACGAGGTTGGAACCATTTCCATTATGTCCCCCGGTGTTCCACATGAGGTTCATGCAGGAAATGACGGACTTTACCTGTTTGCAAAATTCATTCCGGCATTATGTTAAAATCCCCTCCAGCCGGCTTGTCTTACTGACTGTCTGTACGCATTTGGCGTCAGCCGGACAATTCTTTTAAAGCAACGGTCGAAGTGGCTCTGGTCACAGAAGCCTGTGGCATAAGCTGCTTCGGTCACGCTTTTTCCTTCCTCTAATAATCTCTGTGCTTTCCGCACTCTGCACTGTATCTGGAACTGATGGGGTGTCAGACCGCAGGCAGCCTTAAACTGCCGAATCATATGATAAGGACTTACCGCTATACTCTGTGCCATATCCGCAATCAAAAATGTATTCTCCGGTGCATTTAAGATTCGTTCCTTTAACCTCTGGGAATAGCTGATTTCTCCTGGCAATTCTTCCTGGGTTTTCCTGACAGGTATGCACACCGTCAGCATGGAATAGGCAATATCATTTACCGGTTCTACTGCATGGGGCGTATCCGGTAGAATACAGAAATATCCGCCTGTCTGGTATAAAAACTTTTCTCCATTACAAATAATACGAACCGCTCCGTCTCTAACATATCCGAACATGATATGGTTCGCATGCGTGTGCACCGGATAAGACCGGACAGAATTTTCATAAGAAATGTACTCTATATGATTGTTCCGATAATACAGTATATTATTTTTCATATTCTAAAAATCCCTTCCGCATCCTCTCTTCTTTTCAGACAAAACCTTTTCCATCACCTCATAAACCAGAACCGCATCATTTTCCACAGACAGTTTTTCATGCTGAATCGTACGGTATCCTCTCTTTTCGTATAAATGACTGGCAGGAAGAGACGCATCTAATGCCACTGTATGATGCTTTACCGAAATCTCGTCCTCCAGGCATTGCATAATGAAACTGCCATATCCCTTTCCTTGAAACTCCGGCAAAACATAAACTCTGGTAATATGGTTGTCCTCATGGCACCCGGTTCCAACAATCTGATTATCAACCACCAAAATGCCTGCATTGCCATTTTTTATATCCCTGGCAATATTTCCCCTGCTATGATGTTCACAGAAAAAATCTACAACCTCTCCCGGATAGTATTTTGGATAAACCGCCCGGACCGTGGTCTGTACAATATCAAAAATAATATCCCTATTTTCATCTGTGGCTTTTATGTATTCCATTATTATTTCTCCCCATCATTCATTTACTGTGTCTTTTATCCTTTCACTGATGCACCTAACTCATAGGCCTCCTGTAGTGCGGGATGGTCTTTCATATCCCCGATGTCTTTCACACCCCGGACAAGCACCATGCCTGCATCCTCTAACTGAAAGAAATTTAAAATCAACTGGTATTGCATTTTTATCGCATCGAATAGCTCCGGAAGGGTAGCAGCCCCGACCAAAAGAAGGGCAAGCTTTTTAACCCGGAATTCATTCCGAAGCGGAGTATGCAGCCGGTCCACAATTGCTTTTAACTGTGCACTGATTCCATAGAAATAAACCGGCGATGCTGCTACAATCATATCAGCATCCATCAATTTTTCATAAATCAATGCCATGTCATCCTTTTGAAAACACTGGTGATTCTCTCTGGAAAAACAAGAATTACATCCGATACACGGATTAACCTTATAATCTGCCACCGAAACCACTTCGACATTATTTTTTATACTTGCGCCATCCACAAAGGCTTTCGCCAGTAAATCAGTATTTCCATTTTTTCTGGCACTTCCCACTAATACTACAATTTTACTCATTGGACAAATCCTCCTGCAAAAGCCTTATTCCATTAAAGAATCTGCTCATTCCTATGACCACAATTTTATACTAAGCATCTACAACCTTCAAGATATTCCTTTTATCAGAAAATTTCTTTTTTTATCGGATGTCTTATCACCGTTTTGAGCTTCTCCGGTGCCACTCTCCTTGCATCACTCAAATAAATCTCATGGTGAAGCCGTTTATCCGTAATATCCAGCTCATATCCCTGCACCGTCATAAATTCATGCATCCTCTCCACCGTCGCCGGCTCATCATCATAGGAACCGATATGCATGCACTGGACACACAGCCCTTCATCATATGTGAGAAACTCCACCTTTGAAAAATCCTGCTTCTTTTTTCTTGTGGCTTCCTCGATTGCCCAGTCAAAGTCTGCCTTCGTCACAAAATCCGGCAGCCGGATAACAGAAATAAACTGAAAATCCTCTTTACGGGTATAATCAATCCCGGTTTTTCCCTCCTGCCACCAGAAGCCCTCCAACGGAGGCACCACATAATCAAAATACCCATCAATCTGGTGACTTCCCTTTTTACTCATTTTAATCGTAAATGCAATTGCATAGAGCCATCCGATGGTCTGCTTGTACTCGCTCCCCTCTGCATTGGGATTTCCCCTGCCTCGAACCGCAATATAATTCATAGCTGGTACCTCTACGATGCCCGGTTTATTCTTCGGCATATAAAATTCCTTATATTCCTTTTTATAATCAAACGCCATTCCCCTCACCCTTTCATCAATCCTGCTCTATAATTTCTTTCTGTTTTTTCTTACTAAAGCCTCCAAGCACAAGCTGATATGATTTGTCCAGCATATCCTTTACCAAATCATCCGGCACTGCTCCGTCCGGTTTTATGGAGTTCCAATGCATTTTATTCATATAATAGCCAGGGATGATATCCTCATACTGGGTTCGTAAGAAATCCCCCTCCAAGGGTTCCAGCTTCAATGTAATATAGCAGGGCTCATCCTTTTCACTGAGACAGACTGCTGCAAACATCTTACCGCCAATCTGGTAGCGTATCCAGTTCCAATCCTGCTGAAGGTCCTTCGTGACCCCCGGTTTCCTTAATAAATACTCGTCAATCCATGCATATCTCATTTCTTATCTGCCTCCCCTCAACAACCCACAATAATAATCTTTGTCCTGCCTGCTTTATCTGTTTGGTTCCACATCCAAAAGCTTTTCACAGATGGTAATGAATTTTTTCTCTGATAAAATTTCATTTGTGATGTAATCACCATTATAAAACAGGGCATAATTTGTCCATGCCACAGGAGCATTCTGCGCCTTTTCCAGACTATCTATATGAACGGATGTAAACGGAATCCCCCTTGAAACGGCACACTGCTCTACAACCGGAACATATTTTGCCGTGTATGGACAATCATTTGTGTAATATAATGTAAATCCATCCTTCTCTATGTGGGGCTCTTTTGCACAGGCTTTAAATTTCGGAACATCTGCATTTCCATCAAATGGCAGATACATCAGTGTAAAATACGGCTTGGCAGTATCTGCAATCTGAAAACCTTTGTAGGCAAGGTATTGGGGGTCTGATAAAAAGGACATTTTCTTTTTTGAGGAAATAACCGTAAGGCCGCTTTTCCCTTTTTGCCTTGCGTCCTCTTTACAACATTCCAAAAGCTCATTCGCATATCCATTCCCCTTACAGGAACCGGACACCCAGAAACAGTTAATATGCATATAGTTTTCTGCATTTATCGGCACCCATGCATATTCTGCCGGTATATACTCAATGAAACATTTTCCGCGGATATCTCCCTTTAAAAATACAAGACCCTCATCCAGCCTGTTCTTCATCCACTCTTTTTTTGCAAGCACCTGCGGGTCTTTTTTTCCTGCTATGGCACAGCAGATATGCTCTGCTTCCAGATTTTCTTTTGTAATCCTTATGTATTCCATTTCACTCTCTCCTCTCAGAATTACAGTCATTTAGGCGTTTGCGAAACTCCCTATTTTCAAAATTTAGTTGTGCTATATAAACAATATCATAAGCAGGGTGCTTTGGAGCCGTTGGTACTTAGGTGCCGTATTTTGGCACCTTATGTACCATTACGAGCGACAAGCAGCAAAATGCCTGTATACTTGGCGAAACGAAGTTGAGCCTAGTAGAAAGGTATGCACAGCTGCGTGCCCAGCGTTGATATTGTTTATATTGTACAACGGTCGGTAACGAAAATAGAGTTTCACAAATGCCTATCACAGTCATTAAAATACTTCCCCTGCATGTTCTTGGCAATATCCATTATTTTTTCCCGCACCTCTAAGGGTTCCAGCAGCACCGCCTTGTCACCAAAGGTAAGCAGCCAGCTAAGCAGGTTTTCCACATCCGTATAATCCGCCTGAAACAAAAGCCTTCCGTCCTCCATCTCCTGAAAACAATCCATGCCAAACTCTTCTATGAGCCGCCATTTGCATTCGGGTTCAAAAAGGGCTTTTACCTTTATCCCGCCGGGAAAAATCCTTTCATTACTTAAATCCGGCATGGGAGCCTTCCTTTTCACAAAGGACTGCTCTGATAACCTCATTTTCTCCATGCGGTTTAACTTAAACAGCCGGAAATCCTCCCGCTTTCTGCACCATCCCCATACATACCAGCTTGACCACCGGAATATCAGGTAATAGGGCTCGATGGAACGCAGAGATTCGCCCTTCGGGGAATAGTAAGTAAATTCCAGTTTCCTGCTCTTTTCAATCGCCGTCCGTATCAGCTCGATTTTGGGTGCAAGGGAATCCTTGTACCAGGAGGATAAATCAATCAGTACCGACTGGTTTCCCACCATAAAATCAGAGGAGCCTGCCGACAGCTTTTCCATCAGCTTTCCATAGCGGTTTGTTCCATTTACACTGTCCAGACTGCGCAGTCCTGCAAGTATATCCTGCATTTCGGTATAATTGACCAGTGTTTTGTCTATTTTATAGTCCTCCATAATGGAAATGCCGCCATTTACTCCCTGCCTTGTCACAATGGGAATACCAGCCTTGCACAAATCTTCGATATCCCTGTTAATTGTCCGCCTGGAAACCTCAAAGTGCTCCGCCAGATAAGGCGCTGTCACAATATCGGTCTGCAGCAATATGGATAAAATTCCAATTAGTCTGTCTATTTTCATGACTGCTCCTTTTCTATATAGTATTGTACTACATCAAACACGACATCTATATGTCATGTTTTTATGATATCTTTACACAATTTAAAAAAAAATCTCACTGACAAAATAAGAGCAATCATGGCATTATCATTTTTATCAGAAATGCAATGATTGCGGCAATAAAGAGGGTAATTAAGCCTATTGTAATAAATATGATTCCGAATACGATAAAGAAACTACCTTTCTGCAAAACCATTATAAAATCATTAGGATTCGCAGGATTAACATGTATCTCTATCTGCTGTCCCACCGCCGGAAGCTGGCCTCTCCCAAAATAAGAGCCAGTCTCCCCGGTATAGGTTTTCCCATTCACCTCATACTGTATAACCGGGCTGTAAACCGTCGTATTATTTACAGGATTATTTAGTCCCGGCGCTATATTATCAAATTCGAACATTCCTGTGGTTATATTTTTATAACTTACAATTGCCGCCATAACCGGTCTATTGTATGTTTTCCATTTTCTGTTCCTTTTTACTCCTGCTGCAAGTATACAGCCGCCTGGTATAAAAAAGCCCGCAAATATCACAGTGCAGCAGATAAGCACCAGCAGGCCTATTGTAAAACCATTTTTCTCTACATACGCTGAAACCAGAAGATACCCTGTCTCTCCCAGTATACCTGTTGCAATCAATATGTATGGAGCTATCCTTTGCCTGCCCCGCAGCTTTCCCACATAAATGCAGGTTACGGAAAGAAAAATGAACCATGCAATCAGTCCTGCGATTCCTGCTTTAACCATACCCGGCACAAAAAGAAGACCGAAAAAAACAAAAAACAGAACCATGCACAATATTACCATTATCTTCCCTAATAAAGAAATATCCTTCCAGTCAACCGTAACCTGGGTACTGACGGACTCCCCTCTAAAATGATTTGCCACGATACTGCTCCTCCTCATTCCTATTCCGACAACAACAGGCTCAACTCATATTGGAAGGAATCCAGCGTATTGTTTTCTATATTCACTGCCTCTGTAATATCAAAATCAATGAGGACATCATTTTTAATCGCCACAATGCGGTTTTTCCTGCCTTGATTCAAAATCTCTATCGCATATGCACCCATCAGGGAGCCATACATCCTGTCTTTGGCTGTGGGCTGTCCGCCTCTCTGGATATATCCCAGAACCGATACCCTGGATTCAATTCCCGTCTTTTCCCGGATTCTCTCAGCAAGCTCAGGTGCATCGGTCACGCCCTCCGCTACCACCACAAGATAACTGTTTCTGCCATCTGCATGCCGTTTTTGGATGGTATCTGTGATACTGTCAAAATTACCGTCCCATTTTTCCGGAAGGACAATGGCATCTGCCGAAGCCGCCATTCCTGCCCACAAAGCAATATAGCCGCGCTTTCTTCCCATAACCTCCACCACACTGCATCTTCCGTGGGATACAGACGAATCCCTAATCCGGTCAATTGCCTCTGTTGCGGTATTCGCGGCGGTATCAAAGCCTAATGTATATTCCGTACAGGCTACATCCCGGTCAATGGTTCCGGGAATACAAACAATATTAATCCCTTCCTTCTGAAATTCGATGGCTCCCCTCAAGGTTCCATCCCCGCCAATTGCCACAACGGCATCTACTCCCTGGCTTTTCAGATTGCGTGCTGCCTGCTGCCGGTATTCAGGCTGCAAAAAACGCTCGCTTCTGCTGGTAAAGAGAATGGTTCCGCCCTGGTTGTTGATATTGCGTACATCTTCAAGTCCCAGAGGAATTGTTTCCCAGTCAATTAAACCATCATATCCCCTCAGCACACCCACCACAGAAATTCCAAAATGGGTTGCACTGAACACAACTGCACGGACTGCCGAATTCATGCCCGGAGCATCTCCTCCGCTTGTCAGAACCGCAATCTTTTTTATATCACCCATTGCTTTTCTCCTCTCATGCTTCACAGCTCCCTTTCCTATGCTTCAAAATAAGCTGCAACCTCTTTTAAATGCTCTATAATCGGTAAATGCTGTGGACATACCCTCTCGCACTGCCCACAGGCAACACAGGCGCTGGCTTTACCAAATACCTTAGTCAAACGGTCATAGTATTCCCCCTGCGGTGTCCAGCCCTTTTCCTTAACCTCCTGTTTATCTGCATTATAAAGTGAGAAATATTTCGGAATCGCTATCTTCATCGGGCAGCCATCTGTACAATAGGAACAACCGGTACACGGAATCTCAATGTTACTGTTAATCAAATCTACCGCCTGCCAGATTACCTTCTTCTCTTCCTCTGTCAGCGGTTTAAAATCTGTCATATAATCTGTGTTATCCAACAGCTGCTCCATGTTACTCATGCCGCTTAACACCATCATAACATTGTCAAGGCTTGCCGCAAAACGGATTGCCCAGGACGGAATTGACATCTCCGGATGATAACTCTTAAAGAGGCTTTCTACATTTCCCGGCACCTGCGCCAGTGTCCCCCCCTTAACCGGTTCCATGACAATTACAGGAACACCATGCTTTACAGCCACCTCGTAACACTTTCTGGACTGGACACCTTCGCTTTCCCAATCCAGATAGTTAATCTGAAGCTGCACAAATTCCATTTCCGGATGCTCTGTCAGAACCTTATCCAGCAGCTCTGCATTATCATGATAAGAAAATCCAATGGTCTTTACCAGTCCCTGTTTCTTCTTTTCCATAATCCAGTTAAAGCAGTCCAGCTCCTTATAAATTTCATAGTGGTCATGTCCCACATCATGAAGCAGATAATAGTCAAAATACTCCACTCCGGTCTTTGCCAGCTGCTCGTTGAAAATACGGTCACGGTCCTCTTTTGTTTTCAAAAAGCCTGCATGCAGCTTGGTTGCCAATGTATAGCTGTCTCTTGGATGCCTGTCCACCAACGCTTCCTTCGCAGCATTTTCACTCTTAAATCCACAATACATCCAGGCAGTATCAAAATAAGTAAAGCCTTTCTCAAGAAAGGTATCCACCATCTTCTTTGTCAGTTCGATATCAATCTTTGACGGGTCATTGGCATCCAAAGATGGCAGTCTCATTAACCCAAAACCTAATTTTTTTGCATTCATACTATTTATCCTCACTCTCTAAATATTTTTGCTACTACATGCTCCCGAAACCAGCTTATTAATGGTCCTGTAAAGAATGCCACCACAAAGGTTGCAACTCCAAAGGTCCCCCCTGTGGCAAATCCGATTACCATACTGATACAGTCAAGTATTACTCTTGCCCATTTGAATGGCATCCTGCCATGAGTCAGGTCGTCAACAATCTGTCCAATCATATCATAAGGAGCCACCCCTAAATCCGTCTTCATATAAAGTGCTACGCCAAAACTAACACAAGCAATACCAATAACCAGCAGCAATAGCCGAATCATCAGAAAAGCCTCCATGCTTTCCACCGTAACGCCCAGACTCCCAAAAGCCCACATCCATGCGTCCACCACATAGCCAAGCCCCAGCATGTTAAACAGTGCACCTGCCCCAAAGCTCTTGGGCTTAATCCGAATCACAGGAATCAATAACACAATATTTAAAATTGCCTGATAGGTTCCATAGCTGATTGGTAAATGATTACTAACACCGATATTCATACAGGAAAACGGATCTGTTCCAAAAGCTGCCAGTCTTAAGCATGCCACTCCCAGTCCAATAATCACTATACCAAGTATCATGCCGGCAATGCGCTTCATATCAGGCTTCTTTCGTTTCTTCTCATCCATTCCTACTAACTCCTAACATACATTTCTGGCATCTACACAGTGATTTTATCCATCTCCTCATATATGTCTATTGTATCATACCAGTTACCCATTTGCCATACCAGACATTCATCAATTCAAACTATTTTTTCTAATGCCTGAAAATCTATCACATTCTACATCATTTCTAAAAAGGAACCGGTATTCCCTTTCAAGGAAATATCGATTCCTTTTTATTTCCAATAGATTACAAGCCCAAATCCTCACCGTTGCTGGCAATAACCTTCTTATACCACTCAAAGGAAGCCTTCCTGCTTCGCTCCAGCGTTCCGCTTCCGTCATTGTTTTTATCCACATAGATAAAGCCATACCGTTTCTTCATCTCACCTGTAGTAAAGGATACCAAATCAATGCAGCCCCAAGGAGTATATCCCATCAGCTCCACTCCGTCATAAATGACCGCCTTCTTCATCTCCTCAATATGAGCCTTCAGATATGCAATACGGTAATCATCCTTACAGCTTCCGTCCTCTTCCCTTACATCAATGGCGCCAAATCCGTTCTCCACAATAAACAATGGAATCTCATAGCGCTCATACAGGCTGTTTAATGCGTAGCGCAGTCCCACCGGGTCAATGGCCCAGCCCCAGTCACTCACCTTAATATATGGGTTTTCAACGGAATTGCCGGAGCTCCCATCCATAGTTGAAGCGGTATCCGTCCTGGCATCCGCCTTTACGGTATTGGTCATATAATAGCTGAAGCCCAGATAATCCACCTTTCCCTCGGCAAGAATCCTTTCATCCTCAGGCTCCATCACAATATTATAGCCCTTGCGCTGCCATTCCTTCTTTGTAAAGTTTGGATAGTGCCCCCTTACATGCACATCTGCAAAATGATACCTCTCATGCATAGCTTCCACCGCTGTCATAATATCATCCGGATTGCAGGAGTAGGGATAAAATGGTACAAAGGCGCACATACAGCCGATTTTAAAATCCGGATTGATTTCGTGTCCCTTCTTAACCACCAGGGCACTTGCCACCAGCTCATGATGTGCACACTGGTACATTACCTCCTCCGGATTGTCATAATCCGAAAACTTCACACCGGAGCAGGTCCATCCAAAAATATCTGCATTGGTATTGCTCTGATTGTTAATTTCATTAAAGGTCATCCAGTATTTTACCTTATCCTTATAACGCTCCATAACCGTTACCGCATATTTTACAAAGAAATCAACCACCTTACGGTTATACCAGCCGCCATATTCCTTTGCGAGGTGAAATGGCATTTCAAAGTGGCTTAGGGTAATGACCGGCTCAATCCCATACTTTAACAGCTCGTCAAACATGTCATCATAAAATTGAAGCCCCTCTTCATTTGGAGTATCCTCGTCTCCCTTTGGAAAAATTCTCGTCCATGCAATACTGGTACGGAAGCACTTAAAGCCCATCTCCGCAAATAACGCAATATCCTCTTTATATCTATGATAAAAATCAATCGCCTCATGATTGGGATAATTTTCACCTTCCACTACACCATCGGTGATTTTTCTCAATACGCCATGGGCACCTGCCGTCAGCACGTCCGATACACTGGGACCCTTGCCGCCTGCATTCCAGCCACCCTCCAGCTGATGGGCTGCCACTGCACCGCCCCATAAGAAGTTCTCTGGTAAACCTGTCTTTGCCATTATTTTGTCTCCTTTCAAAAGCTGCATTTTCATAGGCGATTGCGAAACTCAGTTTTTGAAACCGCAGGTTGTGTAAAATAAACAATTCACCACAGGGTACGTTTGCACTACTTGTCGCTCGTAACAGTACATAAGGTGCCAAAATACGACACCTAAGTACTGACGGCTCCAAAGTACCCTGTTTATGAAGTTGTTTATTTTACACAACTATGCTTTTGAAAATAGAGAGTTTCGCAATTACCTAACTGCATTTTCAGCACTCTATGATTATCGGACCTCTAACAGCTCATCTCCTGCCTTTACGGCTCCGGATACCATCACTGTCACATCCTCAAACTCATCGGTATTGGTTACAACCACCGGGGTTGTAACAGGATATCCCTCTTCCCTGATTGCTTCTATATCAAACTCAATCAGTAAATCACCCTTCTTCACCATATCGCCTTCTTTGACATGCGCAGTAAAATGTTTACCTTCTAATTTCACAGTGTCCATACCGACATGTATCAAAATTTCTATATGGTTGTCACCCTCAATGCCAACTGCATGATGGCTGTCCAGGAGGCTTACAATCCTGCCGTCAAATGGTGCAACTACTTTTCCTTCCTCCGGCTCAATGGCTGCACCCTTACCCATTGCCTCACTTGAAAATACCTCATCCTTTACATCAGATAACGCAACTACGGTTCCGGTAACCGGGCTTGTAACATTTCGGGAAGCTTCTATCGCTGTATTTCCCGCATCTGAATCTGTTGCTGCCTCAGCCTTTTCCATGCCCGGGTCATCAAAGCCCACAATCTGAACAAGAACAATTGCACCGATAATCGAGATTGCCAGACCAATAGCCTCTCCGATAAATGGTGTCATGTTATCCTTATTAATGGCATTTACTACCGTTAACAAGCTTGGGAGACCTGCATATGCATAGTATACGGAATTAAAGAAGCTTGCCACAACCGCACCAACGCCACCGGCAATACAGCCGCAGATAAAAGGCTTCTTAAACCGCAGGGTTACACCATAAATAGCCGGCTCTGTGATACCAAAAATACCGGTAATTCCTGCCGATAAAGCAACACCCTTCATCTCTTTATTTCTTGTCTTTAAGAAAACGCCAAATGCTGCTGCCATCTGTGCACAAACTGCACAGGTCTGGAATGCCTGGAAGGAATCATATCCCTGATTGGCAAAATTCGCCATAACCATCGGTGTAACACCCCAATGGACACCAAAGATAACCACAACCTGCCATACACCACCGATAATTGCAGCGGCCAATGGAGGCGCAACCTTAACCAATACGTTGTATCCGTTTGCAATTGCATTTGCAGCGCCGGTAGAAACCGGTCCGATGGCAAGCACAGTAAGAGGTACCATGATTACCAGACAAAGGAACGGTGTAAATAACGCCTTTACCGCATCTGGCAGACGCTTCTCCAAAAACCGCTCCAGGTAGGATAGTACCCATACCAGCAACAGCGGCGGTAATACCGAAGAGGTATATGTTGTCTCAGACAAGGACAAGCCGAGAAACTTAATGGTCTCTCCCTCTGCAACCCTTGCCGCAATATCAGATAGGGATGAACTGACCAGTGCACTGCAGCATGCCAGCGCAATATACGTATTACATTTAAAATGCTTGGAAGCCGTTACCGCAATAAAAATCGGTAAAAATGTAAACGGTGCCCATGACATTAAGCTTAACACCTCATATGTTCCTGTCTCTGCAAATTGTGGTGCAAATAAATTAATGATAATCAGACAGCCCTGTAAAATACCCGCCGCTGCCAGTATATAAACAAATGGTGCAAACACCGCTGACATGGTAGCGATAATCCGGTTGACGATACCCTGCTTCGGTGCGTCCTCCTCCCCGCCATTCTCACCTAAATTCAGTGTCTGGGCTGCGTAGCCATATACATCCTTTGCATGGGTTCCGATTACAACCTGGAACTGTCCGCTATTCTCTACTACTGTAATAACACCCGGCATCTCTGAAACCTTTGCATTTGCATCCCCCGGTGTCTCCTTTAAAACCAGTCTCAATCTGGTAGCACAGTGTGTTACATTTACAATGTTGTCTTCTCCACCGACAGCATTGATAATGTCTCCTGCTAACTTTTCATAATCTCTTACCTGAGCCATGAATACATACTCCTTCCATTTATGAAGTTCTAATAGGCGTTTGCGAAACTCCTTATTTTCAAAATCATAGTTGTGCAAAATAAACAACTTCATAAACAGGGCACCTTATGTACTGTTACGAGCGACAAGTAGTACAAGCGTGCCCTGTGTTGAATTGTTTATTTTACACAACGTGCGGTTTCAAAAACAGAGTTTCGCAATCACTTATATGAAGTTCCTTTTCCGCGGTTTTCAAGTCCCTCATATATTTCTTAGTGTTACCAATATATCAAAAATCTATCGGTTTAACAGCATTTTGAGAAATGCCGGTGGGAAGTTTCAAAGAAACTTATTGTTTCCGCTGTTTTCGTGAAACAATGTTTCAGAGGTGCTATATAAAGCCTTTGTGTTAATCGAATTTTCCTGCAAAAGAAATAGCTGCTGCAATTCGACAGGCAGGCTTCGTGGAATCCCTTCTGTCAAAAAGCAACAGCTTTTTTTCTGTTCTCTTTATATTATTTTATATCTGCTGACAATGACCACAGCTTTTCTATACCAATTTTCTCATATTCCTCATTGAGCTTCATATTTTCCTCATATCCTGCACTGAATTCCAAACCAAACATAATATCCAGCAGATATTTTACCGCCGAAAAAAACATGGCGGTCCAGAATTCCTCCATTCCCTCTGAGCCGGCAGCATACAGGAATTCATCGCCCATGCCGGACAGGGTACGGTTCTTATAAGAGGAAATTACAATCACCTTTGTTTTCTTCCTTCTCAACGTACGGATAATTTCCCCCAGCCTGGAATTTTCACCGGTATGGCTGATAACAATGGCTAAATGCTTCTCCTTTGGAATCAGGGCATGGAGCTGTTGTACATTGGTGGCAATATAGGTATACGCCATTTTTCCTGCGTGCAGAAACTGGCTGCAGCCGTATTGTGCCAGATGTACATTCAGGTCATAAACGTAGAAATCAATACATTCCGCCTGGTGAATCAGTTTTCCAATCCGTATCATCTGCTCTAAAGACAATGCCTTTCTAGTCTCCTCTACTGCCTTCCGCTCCAGCTCACTGACCTTATTTACCATCGAAACAACATTTTCCCGCTCCTCAATCTGTATCTTTTCCTCTGCCTTTGCATCCGAAAGCTTTAATTCACTGACAAACCGGAGCCGGAAATCCGGATATCCCTTACACCCCAGCTTCTGGCAGAATCTTGTAACAGAAGCTGCGCTTGTGTACGTGGCATGTCCCAGTTCCCGGGATGACAGCACAGCAACCTGTTCCGGATGCTCTAAAATATAGCTGCAGATATCCTGTTCCCGTTCCGTCAGGTTCTGTGCCTGTTTCATTTCCTTTAACAACAGCATAGTAATCCTCCAAATTTGTTATATCAGACCGAGCTTATCAAATGCAGCATAGAGTCCATCCTGTTCCACATCCCCGGTAATATAATCTGCCATTTCCTTAATCTCCGGTCCGCCATTTCCCATGGCAACTCCATAGGTACAGTACTCCAACATAGGGATATCTATCTTTGCATCCCCAAAGGCTATGGTGTCCTTCCGGTCTGCTCCAAGATAGGACAGTAAATGGTCAATGGCATTTGCCTTGGTAATGTCTTTTACACCCAAATCGCCAAACAATGCCTCTTCCCCTTTTCCGCCCCATGTACCGTTCTGCATGTTGGGAAAATGAGCCTTCGCATCCAAAAAATCCTGATAGCTGTCCAAAATATAGCTGATTTTGTTTACATCATCCCTGTACAGCTTTCCGCCAAACTCCATTCCCACAAAGGTTTCCCGGACTGTCATTTTTTCGGCGCCGGGTTTATTCTTTCTCTTACTGTATTCCCGTATAACCGGTTCTCCTCTGGTCTCAAAATTCTCACTGGCAAACAGCCCATTGTTGCTTTCCAGATAAAATTCCAGTCCTCTTTCATGAAGCCAGTCCACAATCTCCGTACACTGCTCCAGTGTAATCATCTGATGCATTACCACATGTCCGTTATCCTCTACATAGCTTCCGTTTCCGCCAATCATTCCATCCAGTCCGATTTCCCATAAATCAGACTGCATTTCTGCCTTGCTTCTGCCGGTGCAGACATATACCCTATGGCCTTTTTCCCTTGCACGGCGGATTGCCGTTACCGCAGAATCCGGAATCCGGTTTTCATAGTCCACCAGGGTTCCATCCACATCCAGAAAGATAATCTTACCCATATCACACCTGCTTTCTATATCAAACATCTCTCATTTTATCTGTAAATACCCTAAGAATCAATATAATTATTTAATATAGAATTAATCCAGGTTTTTACCATTAGATGCGATTACCTTTTTATACCAATAGAAGGAATCTTTTCTTCTTCTGCCCAAATCACCGGTTCCGTCATCATACTTATCTACATAGACAAAGCCGTAACGCTTTGCCATCTCACCGGTGGAAGCACTCACCACATCAATCCAGCCCCAAGGGGTATAGCCCATCAAATCCACACCATCCTTGACTGCCTCTTTCATTTCCCGGATATGCTCTCTTAAATAGTCAATACGGTAGCTGTCATGAATGCTTCCGTCCTCCTCCAGCTTATCATATGCTCCAAGACCATTTTCCACCACCATAAGCGGAATCTGGTAACGTCCGTAAAGCTCATTTAAGGTATAGCGGAGCCCCTTCGGGTCAATCTGCCAGCCCCAGTCGCTTGCCTTCAGATATGGATTCTTCACTCCGCCCATCAAATTGCCGCTGGAATTTGCTGCCACCTCCGGGTCCGTGGAAACACAATTTGTCATGTAGTAGCTGAAGGTATAGAAGTCCACTGTTCCGTTTTTCAAAATCTCATCGTCTCCGTCTTCCTTCCGGATTACAATGTTGTTCTCCTCGAAGAACCGCTCGGAATAGGACGGATAATATCCTCTCACATGGATATCGGAGGTAAACCAGTTCATCATCTGCATCTGCTTCTGTGTCTCAATCACATCATCCGGATTACAGGTGTACGGATACATGGTAGCAAAAATACACATATTTCCCATCTTAAACTGTGGATAGTTGTCATGGGCATATTTTACAGCCATGGCACTGGCTACAAACTGATGATGCAGCGCCTGGAAGCGGACCTGTGGATTATCCGGAACCTCCATTATGGAGCCACTGTAACCCTTGATTGTTCCCAATGACAACACATTGCCCATAGGCATGGTTCCGGAATTAATCTCGTTAAAGGTCAGCCAGTATGTCACCTTATCCTTATACCGCTCAAATATCGCCTTGCAGTAGTTCATATAATATTCAATACATTCCCTGCCTTCCCATCCATTGCATTTCTCAACCAGCGCATATGGCATTTCATAATGTGAAATGGTAACTAACGGTTCAATATCATACTTTCTGCACTCATCAAATACTTTATCATAGAAAGCAAGTCCTGCCTCATTTGGCTCCTTTTCCATACCGGTTGGGAAAATTCTGGTCCATGCTATGGACATGCGGAAGCATTTAAATCCCATCTCTGCCGCAAGGGCAATATCCTCCGCATAGTGATGGTAAAAATCTGTCGCCTCCCGGCTCGGATACAGCGTACCCTCCTCAAACTCTCTTGTCACACGCTTTGGTGTTGTATGGGAACCATTGGTGCACATATCCGATACGGAAGGTCCCTTGCCGTCCACATCCCATGCACCTTCATACTGGTTTGCTGCGGTGGCACCGCCCCATAAAAAATCCTTGCGAAATGTATTCATATATTCCTGCTCCTTTCAAATTGATTAATTCTAAGCAATTGCGAAACTCATTTTTTGAAAGCCTGCGTTGTACAAATGTAACAAATATGTTTTTCGGACCGTTTGCACAACTCACATTTTGAAATAGAGAGTTTCGCAATTACCTATGATAAATTCTATCCCTGATTATTGCCACCCCCGGTGCCGGTTCTGATATTGTCCCGGCATCGGAGGGTATTAAAGCATTACAGAAGATTTACGATTTCATCTCCCGGATTAACAGTCTTTGGCTCTGTCACTGCCACATCAGAGTAATCATCTGAATTAGTAATGATAACCGGTGTAGTGGTCTCTAATCCTGCTCCTTTAATCTTTTCAATATCAAATTCCAGTAACAGCTCACCCTTTTTCACCTTATCGCCCTGCTGCTTTTTCGGAGCAAATCCATCTCCGTCTAATTTCACGGTGTCCATACCGACATGCATCAGGATTTCTGCACCCTTTTCTGTGGTAATACCAATGGCATGACCGGTTGGGAAGAAGGTGGTAATCTCACCATCACATGGTGCATAGAGCTTACCCTCAGACGGAACAATTGCAAGACCCTGTCCTAACGCACCTGTTGAGAACGCCTCATCCTTAACCTCTGAAAGTGCGATTACATCTCCCTTCAAAGGGGAAACTAATGCTTCGCTTTTATCTGCAACGGCTGACTTATTCTCTTTCACTTCTGTTGATTTCTTTTTATCATCCTTATAGAAAATCAACTCACAAATAGCACCGGCAATTACACATATTACAGAAACAACAACTGCAATTATCATCTTGGACATATCATTCTCCGGGGTAATGTATGCCGTATATCCAAATACACCCATACCAGCCATTGAATATGCCTTTACACCTAATGCACATAATACGGCGCCAGCAATACCTGCAATTGCACAGGTACGGAAAAACGGAGCCTTCTTAGGAAGCGTAATACCATAAATAGCAGGCTCTGTTACACCGGCTGCACCTGAAATAATTGCCGGAGGGCAAACACTCTTAAGCTTTTTGTCTTTGGTTTTAAGCATAATACCAATTGCTGCTCCGGTCTGGGCAAAGGTAGTACCAAACATTCCTACTAAAATAACATCTCCGCCGAGAGTCATGTTGGAAAGTGCAATCGGAACCAAAGCCCAATGCAGACCAAACATAACAAGTATCTGCCAGAAGAATCCAACTACCAGACCCATGAGAATCGGGCTGAAATTGTTAAGTGCCTCAAATACAAAGCCTAAGCCACTGGCAACAACGGAGGTGATTGGTCCGATAATCCAGAAGGTCAGACAAATTGTTACAAAGCATGTAATTAACGGAACTGCAAATAATTTAATCGTATCCGGAATATACTTTTTGTAATGCTTTTCAAACCATGCTGCAAATGCTACGGCACAGATAACCGGAATCACACTGGTGGTATAATCCCCCGATGCCGGCATTACAACAGGAATGCCAAAAATATTGGATACATCCATTCCACTGCCGGATACCACATACGGATACACCATAGCCAGTCCAATAATCAAGCCTTCCATTTCCGGTAATTTGAAACGCTTTGCCGCTGTATAGCCTAAGATAACTGGAAGGAAATAAAATGCCGCATCACCTAAAGAATACAAAATATTATAAGTTCCGCCTGCTCCATCCAATACCCCGATTGCCACAAATAATGACAACAGACCTTTGATAATACCGCAGGCACACAGTACTCCCAAAAACGGGGTAAATACTCCTGTTACAATGCTGACAAAGGCGTTAAACGGATTCATTTTTTCTTTCGGTCCGTCATTTTCCCCGTCATCCTCTTTTACTGCAATGCTTTCCAGATGTCCCACAGAAACCACGGCGGCATACACATCCGGTACATGATTGCCAATAACCACCATATACTGCCCGCCATTTTGAATTACAGTTACAATTCCATCGGTATCCTTCAGGATATCTGTCTGCGCCTTCGACTCATCCTTTAATTTGAACCGAAGCCTTGTTACACAGTGGGTGAGGCCTGCAATGTTACCTTTGCCACCCACATTCTGGATAATAATCCTTGCTAATCCATCATACTTACTTGCCATAGTAATTCCTCCTTTTTCCCGGGACATACTATCTGGTTTCCGGCTATTAAAAAAACCCGGTACGATATCGACATAATTCCATATACCTATTTGTAATCATGTTTCATCGTCCGGGTTTTGCCAACCAAATGTAACAATCCCATAATATATTTTTTAGGTTAAAACCTAATTAATTATTTTTTTGATGGCATCCTCCACTCTATGGATACTGCCAAATTTTTATCTGTGCCGCACAATATTCTGGATATGTACCGCCAGATAAGTGAGTTCTTCTTCGCATACTTCATAGTGAAGCCTGGCTTTTATATAGGTCTGAATCCTAAGTGCACAGCGATAACTCTCCGGAAAATTATCTTTTACCATGTCATTTAATTCATAGTATCCCTCTTCATAGGTCTTGCCACTTAAAATCCGTTCCAGGAAGAACTTCAGATGGGTAATAAAACGCTCATAGCTGAGACTGTTTTCATCCATCTCTACCCCTAATGTGTAGCTTACAATATTGAGAACATCCTTAATAATATCGGGTGCCTTTGCGGTATTTCTCATATCGGCGCCAATCTCTGCATTCACAATATGAAGTGCAAAAAATCCAGCCTCATCCTCCGGTAAGGAGACTCCTAATTCTTTTTTGATTATATCTAAGGCATCCAGACCAATCTGATATTCCTGGTGATAAAAACGCTTTATCTCCCAGAGCAATGCATTTTCTACCCGGATATTCTGTTTTGCCCTTGTAATTGCATAATTCATATGGTCTGTCAGTCCAATATAAATATTCTTGCTAAGCTTTTTATCCAGACATTTCTTTGCATTGGATATAATCTTTCCTGCTACCCGTATATACTCATAGGGAATATCCTTAATCAGTGCCTCAAATTCATTGGTATGGTCATCATCCAGACGAAATATTTTCTCAATCTGTTCTGGATTAATCATGTCTCCTGCCTTCTTCTGGAAGCCCACTCCCTTACCGGTAACCACAACCTCTTTTCCCTGTTCATTATAGGCGCTCACAACATTGTTGTTAATTACTTTCAGAATCTTCACAACAATCCAAATCCTCTCTATTTCAAAAAATATAAATAAAAAAACTGCATCATACTCTCTCCATACATTGATATTATATCCAACCTATGTGAACATTACTGTTCTTGTTCGAGTACAACCCAGTCTTGCCTAATAAATAGTAACAATCCAGCTTGCTGCCTTCAATTCATGTACACATTGTACTATATCAATTTTTTCATGTCAACACTTTTATTGTGAAATTGTTTATATTTTCTCCAAATTAATACCATATTATGTTAAAATTGCACTAATACCTTCTCTATTCCTTACTAATTACAACTTTATCATCAACCACCTGTACCTTTACCCTATTACCATCAATTTCGGCAGCCGATAACATTTCTTCATTTAGCTGAAGTCTTCCTGCTTTATCTAAAACAGAATATTCTTCATAGGATTCATTTCCGCTGATAAATTCTCCATCTAACAGATTCATTGCCTGCTGGTATTTCTCCTTCATAATCTTTTCTGTGCTGATTTTACCATCTGAAATCATAACCACTCTGTTTACCTTGTTTGCCAGACTGATATCATGGGTTACAATGATAATCGTTATTCCCAGCTCTTTATTAAGAGTGCAGAATAAATCCTGAATCTTGTTTGAGGTCTTGGAGTCCACCGCTCCCGTCGGTTCATCCGCCAGTAAAATGTCCGGCTCATTTGCCAGAGCAACGGCTATGGCAATACGCTGCTGCTCTCCACCGGACATCTGCTCCGGATAAGAATCCTTCTTATGAAGCATCCCGACCTTTTCGATTAGCTCCAATGCCTTTTTTCTCATCTCCTCCGGACTTTTCTTCGTAAAATACATGGGAACCTCTATATTCTCTACTGCTGTCATGTAAGGAACCAGATTTCTGGAGCTTTTCTGCCAGACAAAACCCACTGTCTTATTCCGGTACTCCACCATTTCATTGTCACTCAACGTGAATAAATCTTTCCCGTCTATGTAGAGCTTTCCGGCAGATGGACGCTCTAAGCCGCCTATCATATTCATCAGCGTTGATTTCCCGCTTCCACTTTTACCGATGACTGCCATCAGCTCTCCCTTTTTAATTTCCAAATCCAGCCCCTGTAATGCCATTACTTCCACGTCCTCGGATTTATAAATCTTAACAAGGCTGTCACAGCGGATAAAAATGTTCTTCTCTTCCAATAATCTCACCATCCTCCATCTCATAGACCACATCACCCAGCTCCATCAAAGCCGGGTCATGGGTGGTCATCACAATTGTAATACCTTCATTTTCAATTAAATCCTTAAAAAGCTTCATTACCGCAAGACCGGAAGCAGTGTCCAATGCCCCGGTGGGCTCATCCGCAAATATAATTTGCGGCTTATGCGCCACTGCTCTCGCAATGGCAACTCTCTGCTGTTCTCCACCGGACATCTGCATTGGCATATGGTTCATTCTTCCTGCAAGTCCTACCATCTTAAGCACATGTTTAATACGAGGAGCTCTGTCCCCCTGATAATCGGCAAGACGAAGACTAAAATCCACATTTTCATAGGCATTCATAATCGGAATCAACGCAATCGACTGGAATACAAATCCAACCCTATACCGGTGTAACAAATCCCGTTCCTCCTCACTCATGCTGCCAAGCTCTGTATTATCAAAGAATACCTCCCCCTCCGTTGCCTTATCCAGTGCACTTAAAATATTCAGAAGTGTTGTCTTACCGGAGCCTGAACGCCCTTTCAGAATCGTAAGCTTTCCCCTTGGTATCTCCATGTCAATCCCTTTTAAGGCATAAAAGGTATTCCCTTCCGGCATTGGAAATGCACGCACAATTTTATTTGTTTTTATCAAGTTCTGCATAGTCTAGTCCTCTCCCATCTTAATTGCATTTGTGATACTGGAACGTTTCAGCATATTCAAAAGAACCTTTAAGGCGATTCCAATCATTAACAGCACTACGAAAAATAACCGTATCATATCCCTTTCATCCAGAAAAACCTGCAATGCAATATTGTGGCTCTGCGGCAGATATATTGTTGCTATCAGACCGGTAAATAACTTCGTTGCTATGAAACCTGCCAGCCCGCCAAACACTCCCGCAAAAAGGGAAGAAAATACCTGCTCATTCAGAAGCATACGTCTGACCTCCTTCATACCCATTCCCATGGCGCGGTAAATGCCAAATAACAACTCCCGCTGCTTTATGGAAGTAATCCAGTAAATCAAAAATCCCACCATACACAAAATGATACTGACCAAAAAGCTAAGGCTGAACAATCCATTGGTTATCTGTATCATGGCAGAATTAAGGGTTTCATCAATTTCCTCCTGGGTGCCCTTCACATAATCCGTCACAATATTTTCCTGCTCCAGATATTGTCTCACATCAGAAACCGCAGCACCATCCTTAAGGCTCATCCAGATTTCATAGGGTATGGTTCCCATTGCATTTACCTCATACGCATAATTAACCACAAGCAGATAATTTTCTTTTTCCACCAGCTCCTCCTTGTCATCCTGTTCATAGCTGTACTGCTCATATCCCGGCCATGCATCAAAAATTCCACATACAACTCCATTACAGCTTATCGCTGCAGCCGCCCCCTTTCCGGCAAGCGGGTCCTGCCTTGAATAGGAAATCGTATCACCAACCCTTAGGTCAAGCTCCTTGGCAAGATTTTGGGAAATCAACACGCCGGAACCATTTTTTGCCAGAGCATTCAAATAGTTATACCAGTGTTCCTCATTAAGCCCATCCTGCAGCCTGGCAGTCTGCCCAAATTCCTTCGTCTGAACCGCCATCATACTGCATTCCGGAAGTGTCTTTTTAGAGGCTGTTACTGTCACCGCATCGTCTCTGACCACTCTTGTCATACTACTGCAAACATTATCTGTCAGCCCGAAAAACCGTTCATAATCCGGTTCCTCATAATATTGTACTGCCCGCCTTAACTGGGAATCCATATATACCTTAGGTGTCCAATGCTCTGCAGCCACCACATCTGCACCCACATTGTACCTTATCCGCATTTCATTATTTTTATTAATTGTTCCGGCAACATTAGCATTTACGATTCCCATTGCAATGGTAAAAATCAAAAAGACAGAAATAAAATTCCGTTTTCCACTTGTCCTCATAATCTGCAAAAAGGATGCATACATATGGGGTCTCCATTTGTTCCTGCCAAAATGATAAATAAGACGGGCAATATATTTAATCAGTCTAAGTCCCACCAGGCCGCATGCCAGCAAAAACAGGGAAAGGTTTAAAAACACCATTGGGTCCAGTTTTTCACCAATCATAACATCCCATGCAAGAGAGCTTTTCTGCTTATTATAGTTATAGAGAAGGTAAACAGAAATAAGTAACAGGATAACATCTATAAAATATTTCTCTATAAAGCTGGCAGAACTAATCTGTGCCAGCCTGCTCTTTTGTTCTACAATGGTATCGCGGGAATAGCGGATTACCGGAATCGTCATAAAGGCAATGACAATAAGCGCTCCGGCAAAAGCATAGGACAGCATTCCGGGAGTGGGCTTATATACGGCAGTAGACTTTAAGGAAAATTCCAAAAATCCATTGGTGGAAGCCGCCAGCTTACAAAACAGAACGCCCAGCGGTAAACCAAGTACAATACCGGCTCCTGCCATTATTCCCGACTGGGATAAATAAATCAAGACAATCTGCTTCGCAGAAAATCCACGGCTTTTAAACATGGCAATTTCGCCGGTCTCCATACTTAGAATCTGACCGGAAACCATATAGATAAATGCCAGCAGCAATACAAAAACAGGCAGCTCCAGCACCCAGAAAATAATATCAATAAATTTTTTATTTTCCTGATACTGCTTCAGCAAATCTAAAAAATTGTCTGTAAAAAATTCATCTTTTTCATGAAACTGCTGGAGATAATACTGCAAATCCGGTGCATTTGCGGTATTTATCTGAGAATAATCAAGCATTACATATATATCATAATATACTTCATTACAGGTAAAACGGCTGGCAATAGCATTCATCGATTCTTCACTGACAAAAACCTCCTTTTCAAATTCATCTGCTTCTATATTCCAAAAAATATCCGTATTATCTGCCTCATCAAAAATTCCTGCAATCTGCAGAACAAGCGTGTTTCCATCAGAATCCTTTATATCATCAAACGTAATCTGTTCTCCTTGTACAAAACCGCATGTATCCATAAGCTTCTCTGTAATAACGCAGGGATAAATATTTTCCGAATCATTTTTTTCCTTTTCTTCACTATAAGAAACCCCTTTTAAAATTTTAATATGCTGTTCCACCTCCGGTATACAGGCAATATTAATCCAGGCATTATTAGAACCATACTGTCTCTTGACGGATGAACCATTTATCCATGTATGGATTTCCGCAGCCATAACTGAAACATCCATATAGCGCTGCCAGATTTTTTGATAACCGGCAATGTTAGCAAGCACCTGGGAGTACTCCACCCCATTTTCATTTTTTACAGAAGCCGTTTTCCCTATTACTGCAGAATAGGCATTATTTTCCTCAATACTTTCTATAAATTTATTTTGTATCAGCCGGTTAAGGGAACCCTTTTTTAACATCGGCGTACTGGCTGCAATGGCAACCAATAGTGTGATTCCCAGCAACAGACAGCCGTTCAGTATTTTTTTATTCTGTAGTTTTCTCTTAATTAATACAAGCATACTGTCCCCTCACTTTTCTACAATCTGCTCTGCCACAATATCACCTTCTGAAAGCCCGTCTAATATACAGGTTTCCGTTAACGTATTAAGTGACTCGTCTGTCGTCACATACTGCTTTACCAAAACATCATCCACCACTCTCCAGACATAATACAATGTAACATTGGGCTTCCATTTGTTGACCTCCTTATTTACCATGGTACCCGGAAGCACCACTGCATTTTGCAGTCTTGCCTTTGAATAGAATACCTCTGCATTCTTTAACATGTCCTCCGATTGGGAATCTTCCACCGCAATATATACCCGGTTACCTTCCTGTGAGGAACAGCTTTGTGTCACATAAATCTTACCGTCTTCCCCGGACAGATACACCTTATCTGCCACTGCCGAATTACCTATTATTTCTGCCGTAAATGACTGGGTTTTGTCATCTTTAGGATAAAGTGTGACTTCATTTCCTGCACCTGCATAATCCTCTTTCGTGTTTACCATAAGCTTTCTGCTGGTCACATCACATATCTGGAATAAATTCACATCCTTTTCCGGATTTATTTCTTTTCCTTCATAAATATTGACGTTTCTGAGAATCCCGTCCTGATTGGCATAAACCTCCACCTTTCCATGACCGTCATTTCCCTCTGCCAGCTTGTCATACTCCATTTGCAAAATCTGACTGTCATACACATACTGTGCCGTCAGGTTATCCCTTTGGTATATTAATATGTTTTTCTCGCATATAAGCTGTTCTACGCTTGCCACAGCTTCCTGCGGTTCCTTGTCATCACCATTTTCTGTATCCTCTCCGTCTCCGGTATTTTGCCCGGAGTTTGACTCAGTATTTTGCCCGGTTCCGTCTTCTGCTGTAGTCTCCTGCTTAGTGCTCTGTTCATCCTTGTTCTCTGTCAAAGCTTCCGATTCCGTTGTCTCCGGTTCCTCCTCCATTTCTCCTATATGCAAAATCTCTGTTTCATTCTTTGAGCCGGCGCTGCTTTCCATTGTCCTGCTATTGGATGCTTTTTCCTTGTTAAGCTGTTTTATCTGTTTCTCCAAACCGGCAATCTGCATATCGTATTCCTTTTTGCTCTTTGTATAATCTGCCTTGAGATTACTGATTGCCTGCTGCTGCTCTCTAAGCTTTGCGCTTCCGGTCTCCAAATCTAACACACAGAGCAAATCACCCTTTGCTACTGTATCTCCCTCTGCAAAATTTAAGCTCTCTACCGTTGCATCTTCCAATTGTGTATAGGCATACAGCTTCGTATAGGCAATCTGCCCCCGCAAGCTCGTCTCATTTGTTTCCATACTGTATACCTGCTTTTCTACAGCATAATTCTCATAAGCATCCGGCATAATGGCTTCGGAAGAATAAAATACCCATTCCCCCTCCTCAAGTCCATCGGTTACCTCAACATACAAATCATTCATATAGCCAATCTGAATCTCCCGTTTTTCCTTTTTTTCTCCGTTCTGCACATAGACAAAATAAGTGTCACCCTCGTTATACAGGGAATCCGTTCCAATCTTTAATACATTCTGCTTCTGGTCCTTTGTGAAATAGACAGGAACCTTATCTCCTGGCTGCATGCTGCTTGTTACCCCCTCTGCATCTAACCGGATTCTCGGATAAAGCTCTGCACTCTGAATCGCCAGCATTTGTGCATTGGTATAGTCAAATGGCTTCACTGTATATTTTGTTCCCCCGATTTCCGTGTAAATCCGGTCATACCGGCTTATCTCCTTGCGGTAAAAATCAGAAATCAGATTATCCTCTAATTCTAAATGCAGCTCATTATAATCCGATATGATTACAACATTCTCCATGCTGTTTACGGTATCTGTCTCGGATAAATCCTTTACATAGGTGACATATCCTGCATGCCTTGCCTTAAGCGTTGCCTCCTCTATCCCTTCCTTCAATTCAGCAATCTCCTCCTGAAGCACTGTCTGATTATGTTTTGCCAAAAGCTGATCATAGCGCTGGTTTTCTTTTACAATTGCAATCTGTGTATCATACTCCTTCACTCCGGATTTGTCCCCCAAAGCCTTGCAGGTCTCTTTTTTTAAGTTTAATTCCTTCAATTGCTCCTGATAGATTTTTTCATTGTTTGCACTTAAGGTATTCTGTAAAGTAAGCTCTGCGGATTTCTGTTCCAGGGTCTCCTTTTGCTCTGCCATATCCGTTACTGCAAGTACCGTTCCCTCCTCCACATATTGTCCGACATCCACACAAATCTCTGATATCCTCGTTGACTGCTTCATAAAATGACAGTATTCCTCCGGCACAACATCTGCCAGCTTGACAACCATACTTCCTACATCTCCCCGCTCCACCGGACGAAAAGACTGGTTATTTACCACTGGTTCAATAAGCTCCGGCACCTCGGTTTTTCCACTGCATCCGGTCAGTATCAAAGAAAAAATAAGCCCAATTGAAATAATTCTTCGTTTTTTTCTCAATTTAATGTCACCTGCTCTCCTTCCTCTAAACCGCTTGCAATAATCGCATACCCCTCAGCCACAGCCTGCACCTGTACCGGAACCGCTTCCCGGAACCCATTCTCATCTAACAAAAAGGCATATTGCCTGTCCTCCACCGTAAGAATTGCATCCTCTTCCACATAGACGACATTTTCTATTGGCGGCTTTTCAATCTCCATTGTCAGTTCATCCGTCTCCGAAATTCCCGTCATATCGGAAACCGGTTCAAAGGTGATACGGTTCTGATTTTTCTCCTCTGCCACATCAGTTACCCTCATCTGGTAAACTGCATTTTCAAATTGTGCTTCATATATATCTCCTTCGCAAAAGGCAAAATCATCACTGGTTACTGCTATATAATTGGAGGACCCGGAAGCAACACGAATCAGTGCACCATCCGACGTGGCATATCCTTGATACAAAGCCTCACTGATTTCCGTTACAATGCCGGATTTTTCGGCTACCAGCTGATAATTGGTTAACAGGGATTTCTGCTCTTCAATATAGAGATTTGCGATAACCTGGTCGTTTTTCAATTTTTCAATTTCTCCGGAGTAATCTGTCTGGCTATCAATTTTGCTAAGCTTTGTGTAATGCTCAATCAGCAGGGCGTCCTCTTCTTTTCTCTGCTCATACTCCGCAATTGTCTCCTCAATGCCATCATTTTGAAAGGATACCATAACGGCTCCTGTCTCTACTCTTCCGCCCTTTTCCACATTTAACTCTGACACCGTAAGCATCTCCTTTGTAATAGAATAAGAAATAACCTCATATTCGTCCGGCTTAAGAGTCAGGGTAAGGCTTGGCTGAATAGTTCCTTTCTGTACCGTGGTTGTCTGGTAAGTATCCTTTTGATAATCTGCAATCCTGACTTCCACATTTTGCGCTTCTTCTCCATCCGCACATCCGCCAAGACAAACCAGCATACAAAGAATAGCTAATGGATACAGAATTTTCTTTTTTATCCTATATTTTTTCATTTTACCGCTTCCTCCGGTTCTATTTTCCCCTTCATGCTACATTTCTTAGTGTAGGTTGATGCTGCATCAAAATGTTATCTGGGCTATGTTTTTTTAGATGCATTTCTGATATAATTCTTGTGTATTCTAAAAATAACTATGCCAAACTCTGTTAAATATAGAAAGTTAAGATGAGGAACACATTCATGACAGCCAGTATGAAGATTTTAATTGTAGAGGATGAACGACCAATATCGGATTTAATCAAAATGAACCTGGAAGATGAGGGGTATCAATGTACCTGCGCCTATGACGGGCTGTCTGCCGCAGATATTCTTGAAGAACAGCGCTTTGATTTGATTTTGCTGGATATTATGCTGCCGCATATTGACGGCTATGAGCTGCTTGATTATATCAAACCCCTTCACATTCCCGTAATTTTCCTGACTGCAAAAGCAGCACTAAAGGATCGTGTAAAGGGACTGAACCTGGGTGCAGAGGATTATATCGTAAAGCCCTTTGAAATCTCTGAATTATTAGCACGAATCAACGTAGTACTGCGCCGCTTCCACAAAAATGAAAAGATACTTGCCTTTCATAATTTAATCATTGATTTGGACAAGCACAGCGTTACCCGGGAAGGCGAGCTGATTGACTTAACCCCAAAGGAATTTGAACTTCTGGTATATTTTGTACGCAACAAGGATATCGCACTTCACCGGAATTCCATTTATGAATCCGTCTGGGAAACAGAATATGACGGAAATACAAGAACATTAGAGCTCCACATCCAACGGCTTCGCAAAAAAACCGGATTGGAAAAACATATAAAAACACTATACAGAGCCGGCTACCGGTTAGATTCAAAGGAGTAACTGATGATGCGTTTCCGATATAAAGTTATTATGATTAATATAGCATTTCTCTCTGTCGCACTGGGCATTCTGGGCTTTGTGATGATTCATCGGAATTTCCGTCAGTCGGTGGAAATACAGACATCTTATGCAATTGAAGAAAATAACCTGATTCAATCCTCTATTGAATACCGGCTGCTTGAGGTAATCAACCAGAGCAAGTATGATTTGACACAGGATCTTACAAAAGCAGGTGAAGGAACCGGCACACAGGTACTTTCTGACCGTTCTTCCTTGTTTATTCTTTACAATGACGAAATAGTCTATAACAGTGAAAGCAACGGGGACATCGCTCCCGATATTCCGGAGGTTCTGCTTTCCTCTCTTGAGTTAGGCGGCAAAAAATATCTGACCAGGAAGGAGAAAGATGGATACTTCCTCTATGTTGCCTCTAAAAATATTGTAAATGATGCAGATTTATACATTATTACCCGGCGAAATGCAGATGATACTTATCAGCTTCTATACAGCCAGATTCAATATTTTCTTTTTCTCATGGTCATTGTGTTAGCAGTCTGTTCCATTTTCTTATCTTTTATCTGTACCCGCCTGACAAAACCCATGGAGCAGTTAAACAGGATTACCGATTACATTGCCCAGGGCGATTACCAGACACAGGCAGAGATTGTTTCCAATGACGAAATTGGAATGCTTGCGGAAAAATTTAATAACATGGCGCTCTCTATATCAAAACACATAGAAGAATTAAATGTAATGGTAAAGCAGCATGAACAGTTTGTAGCTGACTTTACCCACGAAATCAAAACTCCGATGACCACCATCATTGGCTATGCCGATACACTGCGGACCAAAACATTAACAGATGAACGAAGACAGCTTGCGTATCAGTATATCTACAGCGAAGGAAAACGTTTAGAAGCTATGTCCATGAAGCTGTTTGACCTCATCTACTTAAAAGACAATGAAATTGAAAAAACGGAAATGGAAACCACTGCATTTGCCGGAGAAATTTCCAAAAGTATGCAGCCTATTTTAGATTGCAAAGATATTGTGTTGGAAACAGAGGTGGTATCCTCTACTATTTATGGAGAGCCGGAGCTACTTAAAACTGTCTTTATCAATCTGATTGACAATGCAAGAAAGGCTTCCCCTCCCCATACAAAAATCCTCTTTCGGGGATTTCCAAAAGATGATTTCTATTGTTTCCAGGTACAGGATTTTGGCTGTGGCATGGACGAAGAAACCAAAAAACATATCTGTGATGAATTTTACATGGCAGATAAATCCCGTACCCGGGCAGAAGGAGGTGCAGGGCTTGGTATGTCTTTAGTTGCCTTAATCATCCAAAAGCATGGGGCAGCACTGGATATTCAAAGCGAAGTTGGAAAGGGAACGCTTATAACCATTCATTTGAAGTACTAAATTTTGCCACTTATTGGTTTAGCTCTAATGCCACAATAAAGACCTCATTCATACTCAGTGAAATAAATGGCATTCCCTTCTTTTTCCATGTCAATCACGGTACCGTCCATTGCATTAATCCAAATATTCTGAGATACAGCTTCTATATAATTATAACCAGACTGGTCATTTACCCCCAATCTCCATGCCGGAATATAGCGATAAACATTGGCATTGTCTTCATTTACCACCCGCACATAATTAAGTTCAAGATAAGAAAAAGCAGAAATTCCAATATCATATTCCAGGGAAGGTTCTTTTATCTGCTCCCGAAACACATCCTTTACCTGTTCATAGCTTAATAATTTTACAGGATTTCCAATGCTGCCTTCGGTAAGAATACCTTTATAACACATATAACAGACACCGGAATCATTTATATCAATTACAATACTTTCCGCATCGTAAGGATGCTGGCGCATGGCAACCGCCTCTTCATTATCCGCACAATACAGTCCATTATCCACTAATACTCCATTGATATCCCTGGTCAAGGTAATTTCATATCCGTTATATTCCGGTTCCGCCTGCCCTAAGCTCCATGCCAAATCACTGACCCTCGCTGCCTTCATATGCGTAATTCCCAATTCTTCACAGATTGCCTCCGCCTGCTTAACCGCTTCTTCAGAAGACATAGCACATAGATTTTGGTTCAGTAAAAAACCGCTTCCGCGCGGAATAACATCATCACTCCCTTGGGAATTAAAATAAGACATATCTTTTGCCTGTAATGTCCATGTGGAATAATTGTTCTCCTCATCAATTTGGAATGCAAGGGAAAAAGGTATTTCCTTCTTTGTTCCAATATAATAGTTTTGACCATAATCACCCACATCCTCCGATACATCGCTGGCATTCGGAGCAGTTGTCAGTTTCGACTTTAGTTCATCTATTTTTGTTGTCAGATATGCCGTATCTTCTCCATCCTGTTTTGCCTGCTCTAAGCTATCAATTTCTTTTGAGATATGCTCCTTTGTCGGCAGACTGACGTTTTCCAAATCTACTTTTACACTGTCTGAATCTAAAAAATAGTCAAGCACCCGCTTTTTATCCTCCGGCGTATAAAAATACTTCTCTACCTCTACTGTATACATCTGGGATACCTCTGGGATTACTAATTCAGCCGCCACCTCTACAATTCCGGTATCCTTTCCAATATCCTCCGACCACCGCCATTCCTCGCCGATACCCAGACTCTCTTTCAGTGTTCCACCGGCGGCAGTTGTGACATTTTGTCCATCCGCTGTCTGTTCACCGGTTGCCGAAGCATCCATGTCGTCATAGGAAACCTCCTGTCTTCCGCAGCCTGCTGCCCCTATCAGTAAAGAAACCATACTCATCCATACCATTACCTGCCTTGTGAAATTATGTATTTTTCTCATGTTTTCCTCCTAATCCCAGCATTGCACATTATAAAAATCATATATGCGCACACCATTTAAATCAATACCTGTATAACTCTCCAATGTATAATATAAAACATCCCCCTGTTGTTCCATATCAATCACACTTCCATCAAGTGCATTAATCCATATATTACTGCTATATCCCTTATCCACTTCATACGCTGTGCCAAATCTCCACGCAGGAACATAACTGTAGACATCAGCATTCTGTTCATTGCGAAGCCGGACATACTCAAGCCCAATCCAATTCCATTCTGTCTCCGTTTCATCTCCTGTAAACTCCTGTATATGTTGTACAAAAATCTCCTTAATCTGGTCAAAGCCTAACAATTTTGCTGGTTTGGGTGTTTCTGCAGACATAACTCCCTGACAGGATACTCTATAAATTCCACAATCATTCAGCCATACTACTATTTGTTCCCTATCATACGTTCGCTCCATTGTTTCTGCATCAAAATATTCCTCGACAAAACAGTTGGTTACATCTACAAATATATCACCAATTTCTCTTTGAAACGTAATGCGGTACCCGTTATTCTCAAAGATTTCCGGATTCTGCTGCAACTCCCATACTATGACATCCACCTCTGTGGGTTTCAAACCAGTAAATCCCAGTTCCTCACATATCTTTGCTGCCTGATGCACTGCCTCATCTTCTGTCAAGCTGCATTTATTATCCTCCACCTCATCCGAAAGGCACCATGTTACATTAAGTTTTTCGTCCAAATTGACAAACTCATTCAAATACGCCTCTTTTGCCTGCAACTGCCAGACAGAACGGTTATTCTCTTCACTAATATTAAAAACAAGACTATACTCTATTCCATCTTTTATTCCTGCATAATAATCCTGATGATAATTATCAACATTTTCTTTTATTTCTTCCTTATTCGGTGCATCAATAAGCAATTTTTTCAACCGCTCCTGCTCCTGTTGCAGAATTTTGACCAAATGTTCATCGCCGGTCTCACCATCCGCCTCCTGAGCTGCAACAAGATTTTTACACAACTGGATGCTTTCATGAAGCACATCCTTTGTCGGCACCATATTCACATCAACCTTTATGCTATCGGGTTCCAAAAAATATTGTGCAATTTTTTTCTTATCCTCAGCTGTATAATAATATTCAGAAACCTCTTCGGTGTACATTTGGGAATCCTCGGGCACATAAATCTTCGCATTGATATGGCTGCTCACTTCCCCAAATTCAAAATTTTCTTCCCACTTCTCATCCTTGCCAATCCCAAGAGATGCCCGAAGTGTTCCTACACCTTCTGAACCTTCTCCAGAACGACTTTCCGAAGCCAAATTATCCTCAACAACACTATTTTCACAGGAAACCTCCTGCCTTCCGCAGCCAGTTGCACTTAGCAATACGAAAAGAATCCCCATCCACATAATTGTTCCCTTTCTAAAACTATGTGGTTTCGCCATTTTGAACACCTCCTAAATCCTCTCCCTTCATCACCTTTCACATTCTTTATTTTATCCAGTGTCTGCATCAAAAAGTTATCAAAAAATATATGCATTCTTGATACAAATATATGTTATACTTATTTTAAAATATTTGAGCCAAATAATCGGTGCCATAAAAGATTTTTGTATTAAGTATAACACATTAGGAGGTACTCCCATGAAACAATCGGGATATAAGAAAATGATTGTCGGCGTTTTTGTGCTTGTAACCTTGCTGGGAATCGTTCTGCCGGGAACACTGCTTCATTTTTCCTTTACCTCCAATCTAAACCAAGTCAAAAGCGTACCGGAAGAATATTACAATTCCTCCGGCTCCACCATTTCAAAAAATGCTTCAGCAAAGCTTTCCGAATATGAACGAATCAAACTAATTTCCGGAGCTTGGGATAGTACACAGGAACAAGCAGACATTTCAGAATCCACTTTAAGTGATGTAGCAGCAGCGGAGCTTGCGCGGACTGCAGTAGACGAATTATATACAACAGGCTGTTATCCTTACGAATTGGGTTCTTCTTATGACAACTGGTATTCCTGGAAGGTTCAAAGCTTTCGCTGTACGGAAAATTCCTTCCATACCTATTCTGCCTATTGCTTTCTGGTTACCTTCTACCGATATGATAACGATGAGGTTCACGAAGTTCTGATTACAGAAAACGGAACGCTGTTATGTATATGGAACAATCGTCCTTCAGACACAAAAGAAAAATTGTCAGGCACATGGAGTACCAAAATGATGAACCATTTTAAAGATAAATATTCCCTGTCCAAAACTTCTGTTACCTTTTTGGAAATAACAAAACAGGAAACACTACCTGCATATACAAATATAAACATACATTCTGCCATACAATCGGCTAATATACTTGTATTAAACAACTCTAACATTACATCACTTAGAGACTTTAACAATTTAGTCAACTCCGAAATACCGGAAAATACCGAGCTTTACTATGTATATCAAAGCTATGATACGGAATACTTTATGATAACAATTATTCCATGGGAACAGCCGCAATAGGAAAACATTTATTGACATTTTTCTCTACACATAAATATCCCATATTGTCGAACCCTCCGGTATAAAGTACCAGAATTTGTCGAAATATTATGAAAAGTGCGACCCTTTGCTACAGTACTTATCCCCAAGATATGGTATTATGAAGCTATCAAAATACAAAAAGGAGGAGATATTATGGAAGAACAACAAGAAAATCTATTAAGGCAGCTCGAAACCGAAGGGCAGCAAATTGCAAAGTACCGTAAACTGATGTTAGACTTAGCACGTTCTGGCAAAAAGATTGATTGTTCCAGAATGCTGCACATCTGCAGGAAGCTAAATAAGCACATTTCCTCGTTTGATGAGATTAACAATCAGTTAATAGAATTAGAGACCGCTAGTTGATTCGAAAACGTTATTGTTCCATATTATCGTACAAAAGATATACACAGGGACTGCCGTGCCCGGATTGTCTATACAGACCTTATCCGGTGCGGCAGTCCCTTTCCTTTTGAAAAAACATCATTAGTTCATGCTGTCTAAGCCCGATACCAGACTTCTCATCTCCTGCTTGGAGCCTACACTGCGGGAACGGCTGATAAACTCCTGTCTTTCCTGCTCATTCATGTTACTGAACCGTTCCATGGCGCGAAGATTCTCGGCAAGTGCCATGCTGAGTCCTACGGGGATTTCGTCATTATTTAATACACTCATATGCTCCTCCATTCCGTCACCTGCTGTGACATAATTTAAGCTGTTTTTAACAGCTTTTCTTGTAAATAATATGTGCAGCAGAGGCGAAAAAAATACGACAGGCAGCTGAAAAAAATGAATATATGAATTACCGAAAAATCAGCCCTTTGCGCTTTCCTTCAATTCTAAAGATATCTTTCTGACACACCCAAAGCATACCGGCACAATATAGAAGCAGGCAGAAACCCATGCGGTCTGGTCCGCAAAGCAGATTGCCGTAAATCCATACATTGGCACAAGGATTACACTTACAAGTATTCTTGCCATCATTTCCGTCAGCCCGGAAAATACCGCTCTGCCGGAATAGCCAAGTCCCTGGGTCGTCATCCGGCATACATTTAAAATTCCAAGGCTCCAGAAGAAGAAGCCCATGCATCGCAAATATTTTGCAGAGGCATCCAATACCGCTACCGCACTTTTACTTACAAACAGCATAGACAGGGTTCTTCCTGCAAAAATCAGGATAACTCCGGCAAACAATCCATAGAGTACACCTGATAAAACTCCCTCCCGGATGCCCTTCTTAATCCGGTCCGGCTTACCAGCGCCCAGGTTCTGTCCACAGAAAACAGAAACTGCTGTAGCAATGGCATCAAAGGGGCACATCAGGAATTGTTTAATCCGCATACCCGCTGTAAAACCGGAGACATAAATGCTTCCCAGACCGTTATTTGCCGACTGCATAACCATACTCCCGATTGCGGTAATGGAATACTGTAATCCCATCGGAATTCCCATGACCAGCATGGTTTTAATCCCTGCTCCCTTTATCCTGTAATTTTGTCTGGAAAGACAGAGAACCGGAATCCGTTTTCTTATATAAATGAAGCATAAAATTCCGCTTACCGCCTGCGCCGTAATGGTTGCAATGGCAGCCCCGGCACAGCCCCATTTCAGCACAATAATACAGAACAAATCCAATATAATATTTAGCACCGTAGAAAAGGCAAGAAACAAAAAAGGCGTCCTGCTGTCCCCCACTGCTCTTAACATACTGGATAACAGATTATATAAAAGGGTAAATGGAATCCCCAGAAAAATAACCAGCAGATACTGATATGCTCCCGTGAAAATGTCCTCCGGTGTGGATAATAAACGAAGAATCTGCGGACAAAGCAACGCACACACCATCGTCAATACAACAGCAAATATCCCTGTTAAAACCATGGCATGAAAAATAAGATTCCGCATTTCCTCATGCTTCCCTGCGCCAAAGCTTTTGGAAATGGGAACGCCAAAGCCGCAGCAGATTCCGATACAAAAACCCAGCACTAAAAACTGCACACTGCTGGAGGCACCTACACTCGCCAATGCATCCGCCCCCAGAATCTGTCCCACAATGGCAGCATCAATCATATTATAAGTCTGCTGTAACAGGTTCCCCATCAATAGCGGAAGAGCAAATTGTAAAATCAGTGTAAGCGGTCTGCCCTCTGTCATACTTTTTGTCATTTGTTATGCCTCCTTTGCACCCTTATCTTTGCAGCAGCAAATCCCGTTTTTCCCCAAACTGCCTTGTAATCCTGCCTAATATGGTACCAACCAGTATGGAAGCTGCAATCGTTCCAATCCCCACAGCACCTGTCTTATGCAGGGCAATCAGGCAGGCCGCCAGGGATGCCGCAACCATGGTTACGTCAAACCCAATCTTTACTTTACTGAACAGAATATTGGTTTTCTCGCAAATTGCCTGCATGGCTCCTTCGCCTGCCAGTGGAACAATATCTGCTGGCAGATAAAAGAAAATTCCCACGGCAATCAATACTGCGCTTCCAATCATTAATACCAGACGGACAACTATACTATCCGGTGTTGGCAGAAAGGAAAACAGATAATTGGACAAAGTAGTAAAATAACCAAAAATGATTCCGGCTGCCACCTGTAACAAATTCTTTATCTTAAATGCTTTTCCAAGAATTACAATCTGTAATAAAACAAGAAATACATGAAACAGGATTGTTGCTTTTCCCATCTCCAATCCGGTAATGCAGGTAATGGAATATGGAATGGAGCTGACCGGCGATACCCCCAGATTGGATTTCACAGACATGGAAATCCCAAGGGTCATAATAAACAATCCCAATATATATAACAGCAGACGGATTCTGTAATTTTCTTCCTTAAACATTTTATTTATCTTTTTCCACATTCTTTTGTTCCTCCAGCAGATTTTCTCTTTTCCATAGTATGTCATGGAAATGTAACGCAACCTTCGGTTCTCCAAATCAATTATTTGCACCCCAACTATTTTAGCACTGCCTTTTATAATGTCAACTGCTCTGGCCAAAATAACCAGGCAATTGCAGTTTCTGATTTTAACCGGCTTTATAGATTAACCCTTGACATAAGTACGAAATCATACTATACTCTCTAAAAGTATGATTTCGTACTTTGGAGGTGAAATATGAGTGAGTTTGCAACAGAGAAATTAAAACGGTTCAATTACCTGACTGGAGAGATTGAAGCAGTCTATCACAATGCTGCACTGAAATTTGGACTATCCGACAGTGCAATGCTGGTTCTTTATGCTATCTGCAACAATGGGGAGAGCTGTTTACTCAGTGATATTATACATTTATCCGGGGCAAGCAAACAGACCATTAATTCCGCACTGCGCAAGCTGGAAGCGGAAGGCATTGTGTATCTGGAAGCTGTAAACGGCAAAAAGAAAAATGTCTGCCTTACCAAAAAGGGATGGGAACTGGCGGACCGCACCGTTATCCGCCTGCTGGATATCGAGAATGGCATATTTGATTCCTGGTCCCTGGAGGAGCAGGAACTGTACCTTACACTGACCCATAGGTACTTAACTGCATTTAAAGAGAAACTCAAGGAGGTTTAGCTGAAAATGAAAATTCAATTATCCGAACATTTTGGTTATAGAAAACTGTTACGCTATACATTGCCGTCTATTCTTATGATGATTTTTACCTCTGTTTACAGTGTGGTGGACGGCTTTTTCGTCTCCAATTTTGTGGGAAAAACACCCTTTGCCGCAGTTAATTTTATCATGCCATTTTTGATGATTCTGGGTGCTGTGGGCTTTATGTTTGGCACTGGCGGCAGTGCGCTGATTGGTATGACAATGGGAATGGGAAAACAGGACAAAGCAAAGCAATTATTTTCTCTTTTTATCTATGTTACAATTGCCTGCGGTATTGTCCTTGCCATTCTTGGGATTCTCTTTATTCGTCCCATCGCAGCCCTGCTGGGGGCAGAGGGCACAATGCTGGAGAACTGCGTCATTTATGGACGTATCATTCTCCTTGCACTTCCGGCATATATGCTGCAATATGAGTTTCAAAGCTTTTTTGCCACGGCAGGAAAACCGCAGCTAGGCCTTTTTTTCACGGTCTCTGCCGGAGTCACTAACATGGTACTGGATGCCCTTTTTGTCGCTGTGTTCCATTGGGGACTTCCGGGGGCAGCGGCTGCAACCGCCCTAAGCCAGGTTATTGGCGGCATTGCCCCGCTGGTATATTTTAGCTGTCCGAACACAAGCCTGCTCAGACTTACAAAAACAAAGCTTGACGGACGGGCATTGAAAAAGGCCTGCATCAACGGTTCCTCCGAATTGATGTCCAACATTTCCATGTCCATTGTCAGCATGCTTTACAATGCACAGCTGATGAAATATGCCGGCGAAGACGGTGTGGCAGCGTATGGTGTATTGATGTATGTCAATATGATTTTCCTTGCCACTTTTATCGGATATTCCGTGGGTACCGCCCCAATCACCAGTTTTCATTATGGAGCCGAAAATCACGGGGAGCTGAAAAGTCTGCTTAAGAAAAGTCTGACTGTTATCGGCATTTTTTCAGTAAGTATGTTTCTATTGGCAGAGGGGCTTGCCAAACCTCTTGCGGCAATTTTTGTGGGATACGATGACACACTTATGGAATTGACCCGCCATGGCTTTACCATTTATTCCTTTTCCTTCCTGTTTGCGGGTATCGCCATTTATGGCTCCGGTTTCTTTACCGCACTGAATAACGGTCTCATTTCGGCTTTGATTTCGTTTCTTCGTACTCTGCTGTTCCAGGTAGGTGCCGTGCTGATTTTCCCGCTGTTCTGGGAGCTTAATGGCATCTGGTTTTCCATTGTGGCGGCAGAGATAATGGCGGCAGTAGTTACCGTCTTATTCCTGATTGGCAAACGGAAGCAGTATCAATATTGACAGTTTCTTAACTGCCACTCATTTTTTCTGTTTATCCAGGAGGCAGATACATCCATTGCAGCACGGCATGCATTTGTCTGGTCTAATGCATTTAACATGACAAAATCATGTATCATTCCCTGAAACCGCATTGCCGTCACTTCCACTCCTGCCTCCCGGAGCTTTCTGGCAAATGCCTCTCCCTCATCCCTTAATACATCCGCTTCACCATTTAGAAGCATGGTGTCCGGAAGACCCTTGAGCTGCTCCCTGTCTGCCCTTAGGGGGGATGCCGTAATCCGGTTCCGGTCACAGCCTGATACGGTATACTGATTCCAGAACCACATCATACCCTGCCGGTAAAGGTAGTACCCTTCCGCAAACTGACGGTAGGACTCCGTACAGAAGCAGGCATTTGTAACCGGATAATATAGAAGCTGTTTCTGAATAAATGGTCCCTCTCTATACTTTGCCATCAACGACATGGCAACCGCCATATTCCCTCCCACACTGTCTCCTGCCACCGTAAGAGTACAGGGATTCATCTGTATTCCCATACCCCCTAAAAGCTCCGGAACCCTGCTCAGAATATGGTAGCACTGCTCCACTGCCACCGGATAATGTGCCTCCGGTGAACGGCTGTACTCGGGAAATACCACAATGGATTCTGTTCTTGCGGCTAACTCCCTTACCAGCTTTTCATGAGTATGGAAGCTTCCAAACACCCAGCCTGCACCATGGATATAAAAGATAACATTTGCCGGAGAGGTGATACAGTCCGGACAGACAACATAGACCTTTACCCTGCCCCACTCTCCCGTATCTGCAACGGTATCCTGTATATTGGCAGGGTACATACAAATTGGTGTGCTCTGGGCTTCCTCCAGCACCTGCCGTCCTTTTTCTGGGGGCAGCTGGAAAATAAATGGCGGTTTGGAATTGGCAATACAGACCTGTAATGCTTCCGGCTCAAGAGAAATTCTTCTTATCATGTTAAATTCCTTTGGAATTTTAATTATTATCATTATATGTAGGGACCAGAAGTAATAGAAAATTATTTTAAGGAATTTTCCTGCCTGCATGCTACAATACTTCTTTTAAATAGCGGATTGCCCGCCGCATGTTCCCATCCCATCCGTGCTGCCAGCAATTCGAGCTTATTTTCAGCCTCACCTGCACCATACTCCCTTTCTATCTGAAGTACACTGCTCTTTAACTTTTGAAGGTACATCCTGCCAGCCTGTAAAATCTCCTTCCATTCATCTTTCTGATATACCCTATCCCATGCCGGACAGCAGTAATGAAGCTCTTCCAGCCCTTGCATTTTCTCCAATGATGCTTCACTCATTTTTTCATCTACAAATATCGGGAAATCCTTAATATCCGGTATTGCATCTCCCACAAAGATAGCATGTCCTTCCTCATAGATATAGGACACAGACCCGAATGAATGTCCCGGAGTTTCTAACACCTTTATGGTAATTCCCTCTTCCGGAAGTATAATATCTCCCTCCTTTACTGCCTCATCCACCTTAACCGATTCCTTTACCAATGTATAAAAATTGGGAATAGGGCGTTCCCTGAATTGCATGTCGATATTTTCAATCCATTCCTTTTCCATATCCGATGCATATATCCGACAGCCAGATAACTTCTGAATTGCCGCCGCACCGCCAATATGGTCTGGATGTGCATGGGTCAGGAAGACTGCTTTTATTTCCTCTATGCTTCTTCCCAGTCTCTGCATATATTCTTCAACTATTTTTTCACAGCCTGCAACCCCAGAATCAATCAGGTAACAATTTTTACCTGTTATAAGATATACATACACATATCTTTGAACCTCTTCTGTTACCTGAAAATGAATCTGGATTTGATGTACCTTATTAAATATCTTCATTTTTTCGTCTCCTTTTTAATGCTGTTTTCCCCAATATTATAATTACCTCTCTGATAAAATCTTTTTTATTTCTAACAATTTTCACTTAATTTATTTTTTATATCCTGCTTATATTATTATCTTTCATCTTCAACAATAATTGCCCTGCTGTCTACAGAGTTTTCTCTTTTTCCTGCAAGCTTTCTATACTCTGCTGATGCAAAGCACTGTTCCATTTGTGCCTTGCTCTGCCACCGAATGATAACGACACGGTCCGGCTCCCATTTATCAGACAAAACCATACTCCTCCTTCTATGCAAGTATTCACTTGCATTATGTTCAAAAAAATAATATATCGATTCAGCACTAATCTAAAAACATTCCAAACGCATTCCTTTAATTTTTACAAATACCATTCAGAAATACCCGAATACTGCTTTTTATGTATTCCTCTCTCTTTAATTTTGTCAGTCTCTTCCCAAAGGATGCATTCAAAAATACAAAACCAAAGTTCATGGAAAGGAACATCATAGCCAGATTTTCATACTCCGGGTCATGAATCTTGCCTGCGTGGTACATCTCCTGGAAATACTGTTCCAATACCTTTTTAAATACCTGTGGAACCTTAAGGATTCCTTCTGCGGTATCCGGAAACAACTCCGGTGTCCGAAGCCCAATTGAAATCTTTACCATACGTGGAGTTACTCTTTTCATATAAATCTCTGAAAAGGAAACCAAATCCTGTTCCACGTCACCGGTGTAGGAAAAATCTGCTTCTGACAGATTTGGATTCCATTTCGGAAGCTGCATAGCTGATAGTACAATATCCTTTTTTCCCTGGAATCTCCGAAATATTGTGCATTCATTGACACCAGCCTTTGCAGCAATATCCTTTGTTGTGGTGGCAGAATATCCCCGCTCCATAATCAGATTCATAGCCGCTTCAATAATTTTATTCTGGGTTTCGTCCGGCATAGGTTCCTCCTCCATTTGCAAGTGCATACTTGCATTATACTGATAGGAAAAGACTTTGTCAAGTCTTCTCCCTAAGCGCGCAGATACTCCAAAATCTCTGCTGCATTTGTATCCGGCTTCACCTTCTCCATGACTTTTTCAATAATTCCGTCCTCATCAATAATATAGGTGGTGCGAACCACTCCCATAGTTACCTCGCCATAATTTTTCTTTTCCTGCCACACATCATATGCCTCAATTGCCTTCCGCTCCGGGTCAGATAACAAAATAAATGGCAGTTCAAATTTCTCTGCAAACCGCTGGTGGGAAGCCACACTGTCCTTACTGATTCCTATCACCACCGCATCTATGGCTTTAAACTGTTCATATGCACCGGCAAACGCACATGCCTGCTTCGTACATCCCGGGGTATTATCCTTTGGGTAAAAATATAATACAACCTTTTTCCCTGCAAAATCAGAAAGGCATACTTCCTTTCCATCCTTGTCCTGCAATTTAAAATCCGGTGCCTTTACGCCTGCTTCTAACATTTCTTACTTCCTCCTTATAAAAATATTATTTATCCCAATTACCTGTCTGACCTTCTTTCACAAATACATAGCTGGACTCATCCGACAGCTCTTCCCGGAACCGGTAACCCAGTCCGTCAAATTCCTTTGCTGTCTCTATATTTTCAGACTGCCTTCCGGCAAGAAACCGGACCATCTCACCTCGCGCCATTTTTGCATAGGTTCCCTTTTCCTTTACCCTGCCGTCTGTAAGCTCGCCAAAAATGCAGGTCACAATTTTCTGCTTTCCCTTATTATAAGCGGTAATACATTTACTATACTCCTTTGATGCAAGATTTAAAACGCAGTCCGTTTCCTGAAAAAGTGCATCAAACAATTTATGATTCCAAAACTGATACAATGTATCTACTTCATAATGTAGTAGCCTGCTCTGCATTTCCAGCCTGTAGGGCACAACTCCGTCAAAGGGTTTTAACATTCCATAAAAGCCAGATAAAATGCGGAGATGTTCTTCCACATATAAAAGCTCCTTATCCTCCATCACCTGTGGTGCCATGTACTGATACTGGATTCCCTCATAGGATAAAATCGCCGGGGTAAGTGTTTTTTTCAAATCCATGGTCTGTAACCGCTCATAATTGAGCGCCGCTATCTTATCGTTACACTTCCAGACTGCTTTTAGCTCCTCATATTGCAGTGACCTTAAATATTCTGCCAGCTTTTCTGTCTCCGGCAAAAACTGTGGCAGGCTGTTCCATGCAAGCAAATCCGTCTCTATATTCATTTTCTTTGCCGGTGATATGATAATCCGCATTGTTCCTGTCATTCCTTACCATTCTATTTTCTGTTAGGCAATTGCGAAACTCAAAAAAGTAAATATGTGTTTGTGAAATATACACAACTTTGCGACAGCATTAGGAACGTTAGCCGAGCAAAGTTGTTGTATATTCACAATACGCATAACATAAAATATACGTTTCGCAATTATCTAATATTTTCTGTACTGCTTTTATTATAATAAAAAGTGTCTGATATGTCATTAGATTTCTCGCACTACAACCTCCCCATTTTTTCTACGGATTTCCTCTGCCTGTTCATATATCTCCAGGAGACGGGCACCAATCGCTCCAATATCCCTTTTCCGTGCCACCTCATATCCCTGCCCGGTAAGATTTTCCACCTCTCCCTGCAGGATTTTTCCGGTTAATTCCTCAAATTCTTCCAGATTTTCTGCCATATATACCGTTTTGCCATGCTCTAACCAGCCCCCATATACAGGAATGTCCCGGAGCAGTACCGGTATCTTCATAGAAAGGGCTTCTAAAACCACGATTCCCTCTGTCTCCTCATAGGACGGAAACAAAAACAAATCACATGCCCCGTAAGCCTGTCTTAGGCTTTCCCGGTCAACATAACCGGCAAACCTGAGATTTGGAAGCTTACTCTCCACAATTTCCCTGATTTCTGCGGGCACCGTATGCAGCTCCGACTGTCCAAACCAGATAAACTGGTATTGTGGCATACGCTGTGCCAGTGCGGCAAAATCCAGAATGCCCTTCCTTTTTATCCATAAGCCCACAGACATGACAATTTTATCATCCTTTGAATATCCATATTTCTTCCTGAATGCTTCCCGGTCATCATCCCTTGGGCAGTAAAATCCCGTGTCAATTCCGTTGGACAGGACATGGATTGGTTTTCGTATTCCATAGGATTCCAAAAGTCCTGCAGAATATCTGCTGGGTGTTATGATGCAGTCTCCCTGGGAATAGCACAGCGTAATCCATCTCTGAAAAAAACCGGCTGCCGCATTGGAACCGATATAGGAATTTTCAAAATCCTCCCTGGTGGAATGTGCATGAAATACCACTGCCTTGTGATGGATTCTCGCCCACACTGCCATCCGCAGGGAGCCGGGAAATATTGTATTAATATGTATGACATCCGCTTCCTTTTTTCTTGAAACCAGCTCCACATCCTCTTTTTGCAGTGCCTGCTGCTGGTGATAGGCTGCTCTTCCCACACCACTTTTTTCAATTAATTTTTTCCATTGTGAATATAAATATACCTTCATCGTCCAACCTCCTGCGTGCTTAAATTTCTTTTTATCTAAGGTTACTATGCCACAAAATTTGCCACCGCATACTGCAATACCTGATGCAGCCCCATGCTGTACAGAAAGATAGCCGCAGGCTTCCCTAAAAGAATAATTGCAGTGAACCTCGGCAGCGTTATCCGGCTCACCCCCGCAAGATAGCACAGGAAATCATCCGGCGCCACCGGCAGAAAAATCAACAGTGCAAACAATTTTTCAAACCGTTTTTCCTGCTCTAAAAATTTCTCATATTTATCATAGAATTTAGAGCCTGTCATATTCCGGACAAATATCGTGCCATATCTTCTCGCCAGAATAAAGGCACAGACAGAGCCGATGCAGATACCCGTATAGTTCAGGATAAAGCCCCAAAAGCTTCCGAAAAATACAACTCCAAATACACAGCCCACTGCTCCTGGAAGAATGGGTATCACCACTTGTACCGCCTGTACCGCCACAAAGATAACCGGTGCCAGTACACCGCTTTCTTTCAGAAGCTTTTCCAATTTTCCTGTGTCAGAAAATATACCCTGGCTCCATCCCCATAATACAAAGAGGAAAAACAAAAGCCATGCAATAGCCTCAATTATTTTTTTATGCCGGATTATCCATTCTATTACTTTTTTCAAATTTATCCCTCCTGTCTTCCTATCCGCTTTGTTCATGCCCTTCAATAATAGAAACGAATACTTTCCGGCAAACTCTTCACCTTTTGCCGAACTTAAGAAATTCTTCAGACTTTACCAATAAATTTATCATAGAACCCCATGATAAAAGTTAAACAAATTCTAAACAAAAAATGGTTGCATTTCTTTCCTGATTATAGTAGATTAGCATTTAACACATTTTATTCCGTTCCGCTGTCAGTGGGACAGGAAATTTATACAACGGGAGAAGGAAAATGAAAACAGCTGCGAAAAAACAGGGATTTTTCAGCCGTTTTATCGGCGACAGACAATTTTATAAGATGGTGCTGGCGGTTGCCGTGCCGATTATGCTTCAAAACGGAATCACTAATTTTGTAGGGCTTTTGGATAACATAATGGTGGGACAGATTGGAACCGAGCAGATGTCCGGCGCCGCCATTGTAAACCAGCTGATTTTTGTATATAATCTGTGCATTTTCGGCGGTGTTTCCGGTGCCGGTATTTTTACCGCACAGTATTTTGGACAAAATGATACAGAAGGTGTACGCAATACCTTCCGGTTTAAGCTCTGGATGGCAGCGCTGCTTACAGTGATAACAATTGTACTGTTCTTAACTGCGGGGTCTGCCCTGATTCAAATGTATCTAAAGGGCGAGGCAAATTCCACAGATGCGGCGGCAACACTAATGTATGGAAGACAGTATCTGATGATTATGCTGATTGGACTTCCGGCATTTATGTTAGGACAGGTCTATGCCAGCACCCTCCGGGAATGTGGGGAAACGGTACTTCCCATGAAGGCAGGTATTATTTCCGTCCTTGTAAACCTTGTATTTAACTACCTTTTAATATATGGAAAATTTGGATTTCCGAAGCTGGGGGTCCAGGGTGCGGCAATTGCCACCGTGCTTTCCCGCTATGTGGAGGTATTGATTATTGTCATCTGGACCCACCGTCACAAGGAAAAGAATGCCTTTGCCGAAGGGCTATACCATACCCTGAAGGTGCCTGCATTTCTTGTCAAAAAGATACTGGCAAAGGGAACTCCCCTCCTCTTAAATGAGACCCTGTGGGCTGCCGGTATGGCAATGCTTACCCAGTGCTACTCTGTCCGGGGACTTAACGTGGTAGCCGGGCTCAATATATCCAACACCATTAACAATGTATTTAACATTGTATTTATCGCACTGGGAGACTCGGTAGCCATTATCGTGGGACAGCTGTTAGGCTCAGGAGACATGAAGAAGGCGAGAGATACCGATAATAAGATGATTGCCTTTTCCGTTGTCTGCTGTACCGCTGCCGCCCTTGTGATGCTGATTATGGCTCCGGTTTTTCCGAGGTTTTACAATACCAATGCGGAGGCAAAGCTGCTGGCAAAGCAGTTTATCATGGTTACTGCCATTTTCATGCCGCAAAATGCATTCCTGCACGCCTGCTATTTTACACTGCGCTCCGGCGGAAAGACCATTATCACCTTCCTGTTTGACAGTGTATTTATCTGGTGCGTCAGTGTTGTAATTGCATATACCCTAAGCCACTTCACCGCCTTGCCGGTAATCGCAATTTATACCCTGGTACAGGTGGGCGATATCGTTAAATCCGTGGTGGGTTTTATCCTGGTAAAAAAGGGAATCTGGCTGCAGAATATTGTTTCATAGCTCATCCTGCCGAAAAAGACTCAGAAAAGGTTCACCGAACCTTTTCCTCATATGCATGGCAAAAAAATATGCTGGCGGTGTCCGCCAGCATATTTTACATAAACATGTTTAACGCTCCTTAGTTACAGCTTACTCCGCCGTCTATTACCAATACAGCACCGGTCATAAATTTCGCCTCATCACTTGCGGCAAACAGAACAGCAGACGAAATATCCTCCGGCTGTCCCTGCGGAATGGAAGAATCCAGACCTGCCATAATTCTTCCCATACCCATCTGGCTGATGTTGGTCTGTCCCACCATAACCTCGGTCTCTACACCACCGGGACAGATTACATTGCAGCGGATTTTATCACCTGCATACATATACGCTGTATTCTTTGTCACACCTACCAGGGCATGCTTAGACGCTGTATAAGCTGCACCTGCACGGCATCCACAAACGCCGCCAATGGAAGCCACATTGACAATATTTCCTGCGTTCTCCTGCTTTGCCATTACCTGCACCGCCTTACGCATTGCATAAACAGGACCCTCCAGGTTAACCTTCATGACTTTATCCCAGAGCTCGTTACTTAATTCTCCGATTGGAGTAAATTCATCCATTACTCCGGCATTATTTACCAGAACATCCAATTTTCCGCATTCACTGACTGCATAGTCAATCATGCCCTCATTGACTTCCTGGGTAGAAACATCTCCCGGATATGGAAGAATCTTTCCTGACAATCCCTCTGCCTCTTTTGCAAGCTCTTCCAGGCGCTCCTTTCTTCTGGCAACTGCAATAACGGTTGCCCCCTCCTTTGCAAAATCCAGGGCAATTTTTCTTCCCATTCCGGAGCTTGCACCGGTAACTACTACGCTTTTTCCCTCAAATCTCATGGCTTTCTTCCTCCTTATATAAATTAAACTTTTTGTATCCACACGCTCATTCAAAATATATTTTAAAATACAAGCTTCATTATTTCAACTCTTTCTCAAGCATTTTTGCTATTTTTCCCATCCCCTTTTGTTCTATCTCATCCATTGCAAAATTCAAGCCCATGGTGGAAATTATACTTCTAACATATGCCTTATCCCTGTGAACCATGAGCAGCACAAATATAAATTCGTACATTTCATTCTTATCTAAACACTTTATAATCTTCCGCATTGTGGTAATGTCCATATCCGCATCGTCCGGTGTACAAATCATCCGCCAGAATCCACTGTATTCCCTTATCCATTTGAGAGCCGCTTTGCTTCTTTTTCTGTTTTGTTTATTCTTTGACATTTTTTGTACCTCCATTATTTTATTCAATCTTTAAGTTTTTACGATTATACCCATGGCTTACATCCTGTAAATTCGGGGTCAAAATACGTAATCTCCTATTAGCGACGGTCATTAATTTCCATACGCTTTATTATATCATTAAAATAATGTAAAATTATCACTCTCTGGTGATACGATACAAAAAAATATTTTCTAAATAATTCAATTCTTCTAAACCGGATTTTAGATGCAAGTTATACCTCCATCTCCATTCTCCATCACAAATGCTTTTCATACCTTCCGCCAATTTTTATACCATCCCTGGCAACAACAAAGGCATGTTCATCAATCATTTTCAGCTCTCTTCTCAAATGGGCATATTCATATTTGGATAGCACCGTAACAATCATATAAGTCTTACTCTCCGTGTATCCCCCTTTTGCCTCCCACCAGGTGGCATCCCGGTTAAATTCCTGCACGATATAGTTCAGGATTTTCTCCGGCTCCTCCTTCGTGAAAACCAGCACCTCGGTATTGATGTTCTGGATATGGGTTTTGTCCGACATTAACATGCTGACAGCGGAATAAATGATACTGTAAACGGCTGTCTGAACTCCAAACAGAAGTGCACAGATTCCATAAACCAGCACATTTACCGCCAATGACACCCTGCCCACACTGAAATCCTTATACTTTTTAGTAAAATACATTCCTGCAATATCCATTCCCCCGCTGGACCCGCCAAATCGCAGTGCAATTCCAATACCGGTTCCCGCCATAATTCCGCCAATGATACTGGCAGTCAGTGCATCTCCCACAATCGGGGTAGCCGGAATAGGCAGAATACTCAGAAACAATGTCTGGCTCAGTACACAGACCACCGTCCGCATAAAGAAATTTTTTCCGATGGACACATAAGCCAAAATAAATAATGGTATATTGAGAATCAAATTGATAATACCTGCAATATCTGTACTTCCAAAACGGACATGCAGATAGCGTACCAGCAAGGTACGGATAATCTGGCTGATTCCCATTACGCCGCCATTATATAAATCAGCGGGTACAATAAACAGATTGACGCCTGCGGCAAAGAGCAGCATTCCCACCACTGCCACAGCATTTCTTTCCCAAAATTTTCTGTCTGCTATCCTCATCCAATCCCCTCCAGACCAAATATTTTATTTCACGTATTTACATTTTACTTTGTATCTTAAATATAACAAACCTCCCGGCGAAGCTCAACAGGATTCTGCTTTCCTGAAAAATTTTTATTTTTCTCGGCTATGCTGTAATAAATCTGTTATAATCATATTCAAAATGGTAATCATATAAATATTCAGATAGGCAAAGAGAGGAATGAGTCCATGGCACAAAAAAACAATGCTTACATCGCAATTCCGGCACTTTTAAAGGTTGAGGCTGGCGCCCTCAGCCGGATAGGCGCTTATTTAAAGGAAAGTGATATAAAGAAGGTGGTCATCTTTTTTGGTAACGGGTTAATTGACATGTTCGGAAATACCGTCATGGACTCCTTACAGACCGCGGGTATTGAGGTATTAGAATACCAGGAGCTGGACTCCGTGTGCCTCAGTGATATCTCCACCCTGGCCTTTAATCTGCCGGTTAAGACACAGGCGGTGATTGGACTTGGCGGTGGAAAGGTAATTGACGCCGCAAAATACATCGGTTTTTTAAGAAAGCTCCCATTTATCAGCATTCCCACCTCTGCCTCCAGTGACGGATTTTCCAGCGCAAGCGCTTCCCTGATAATAGACGGCAGGAGAAATTCCGTTCCTGCAAGAATGGCATACGGCATTATTGTAGATACTGCGGTCATTAAAAGCGCACCGGAACGGTTTCTCTATTCCGGAATCGGGGATATGGTTTCAAAGATTACTGCCCTTTACGACTGGCAGTTTGAAGAAGATTTAGGACTTACCGAGGTGAACGATTTCGCCATGATGATTGCAAAGAAAGCCGTCAACAGCTTTGTCCGGACGCCTTTTACCAGTATCCGGGACGATTTATTCTTAAAGGAATTACTGGATTCCCTTGCCATGAGCGGCATTGCCAATGAAATCGCCGGAAGCAGTGCACCTACCAGCGGCAGTGAACATTTAATCTCCCATGCCCTGGACAAAATGCTGGAAGCTCCCCAGCTTCACGGAATCCAGGTGGGAATTGCCACTTACCTGATGAGCCTTGTACAGAACCATCGCTATAAACGAGTGCATACCATTTTTACCGATACCGGCTTCTTTGACTATGTCGAAACCCTGAATCTGGATATCCATGCCTATGAGCAGGCAATTGAGTTGGCACCTTCAATCAAGCCATTCCGCCACACCTATCTGCATGAGGAAAAATACCGGATAAAGGCGAAGGAGCTGCTGAAAGAGGATGAGACTCTTCGGAGGGTGTTTCATTGGTAGAGATGTTTGCAGCCTCTGGCAGGCTTTATAACGGCTAAAGCAATACACCCGCTATGATACAATAGAGATAGTTTTAAAATATACCAGTACAATAAACCGGAGGCATCTAACGCTCCCGGAATTTACAAGATTGTTACGGCTTCCACCGACAAAAAGTGAGGAAAATACTATGTTTATAAAAGAAATACAACTCGAAAATTTTGGTCCAATTGAACATCAACGGTTTCCGTTATGCGAGAATAAAATCAATGTAATTTTCGGAGATAACGCAATGGGAAAAACACAATTATTAGCAGCAGTATATTCTGTTTTCTTCGGTTCAAAGCTTCTGCAATACCATCAAAATTCCGAGCAGGAAGGATATACATATTTACGAGTTCATTTGGCAGATGAAAATGTAGATTTAATCCAACAGCATACCAGCCAGACCTCACAAATATTACTCAAGGACTTTGCTGATATTGAAAAGCTGTCGAAAATCAACCGTGAAAATTTATTTTTCTATTTTCCGGATTTGGAAAGAACAAATCAACAGAAATACACCAGAAGTGACATTCAAAATGTCCAGCGTTTTCTCTGGAATTTAGGATTGAAGGAGCATCATATTCTTGGCAGTTGCCTTGCCAAAACGGAAATAAATGTTGTAATGTCTTCCAGTGAGAAGCGATATCTGGATTTTGTCTGTCTGCTGTCTAAAATTCCTGCAGGCTCCATATTGATTGCCGATGGCATATTGGCAGGAATGGATGAAACCATGTGCTATATGATAATTGATATTTTATCAAAGCTGAAAGGTGTACAGCTTATTCTTGCTGAAAATAGACGGCTGGAATCCATATTTACACAACAAAATATCAATACATTGTATTTACTGCCGCCATCCCGGCAGACAAGTCCGGTTTCTTATAATTATCAGATAATTTCCCATAATATGCCTAATACAGGGGCGGCTGATACCGGTGACTCAATTGAACCGGTACTGTATCGGACAGGGGATTTATTTCCTTATGGAGAAAATCCTGCTATAGAACTAAAGGAGATTAAAGGAAACCGACCATGCAATTCCATTATTGCCAATGCTGAAATCTACGTAAACGCTTACCTAAACAGCAGTCTGCAGGAAACCGGAAAAATCTTCTGGGGTATCGCCAATGACAGAACCATAACGGGTGTCCGGTTATCCTATGAAGAAATTGATACCATACAACGAAAAATCTCCGAGGTCCTAAGCCAGGCAGAGCCCTATGTCAGCCCGGATTTATACAACATAAAATTCAATAAAATTGCCACTGCATCAGGAGAGGTACAGCCCGATACTTATATTGTAGAAGTGGATGTTTTTCCATATCCGAGTGACTGGCTATACGCAACCTCTAAAGGTGAGGTTTTTATAAAGACACCTGGCGGAAAGCGAAAACTGTCTAATCTTCAGATTCAGGAACAAATACTGTTACGGCGTTCCCGTTCCAGGGGGAATGCTGGTGAGAGGTCTTGAATGGTTGGATTTTTTGAGCGTTTTGGGGTAGTAAAACTTTTTGCAATCACATTACGCTTATAAGGCAAGAGAGCCGTTTTATCAGCATTCCCGGTGTTTTGTCTAGTTGAAGGTACTGTAAGCGGAGCTCTGTCTTGAATCATGGAACCATCCGACATTCCTCCCGGAGAATAGATTTCCATTCTGTCATCATATATATCAATATGAACTTCGTTGCCATTTACCAAATAGTCACGATGTGCCAAAGCATTTACAAATAGTCAATAAAGACAACCCTTGACACTTATTCCCTCCTGTACCCGGACAAGGACCAAAAGCTGGCCGACAGACTGAACCAGTTCCGCCGGATGCCGCCGATAGAAGAAAGCACTTGAAACACTAAAAGAGTTTGTTATTGAAACGCAATTATCATCACTGCTGCAACTTTATGCCTATCTAACGCTTGAAATCATTCTCTGATTGTGGTATATTGAACATAAAGAAAGACACCTGCTGGTAACAGGTGTCCCTAGGAGCCCCACTCCAAAGGTGGAGTTTCCCAAGCGAGGTCATATGCCTATTTAGGCAACGCTCGTCCTGGTCTCAACAGGGCGGGCATTTTTATTTTCTCTTATTTCTCTTATCGAGAAAGGTAAGCAATGCAATGACCAGACCTCCAAAGGAAATCAGCAAACCAATTATCCCGAGAAAAACCATAATGATTTCATAAGCTGTCATGTGCACCACCTCCCTTCCTATGTATTCCGGTATCCGGTTTCATTGGCTTGGGAGGCTACCACCCCCGTCATGGGTTCCATATTGGAATACTATCACAGTTCGACAGGAATTTCAATCAGATTCTCTTTTCATGGAATATATGGAAAGTGTTTAAATATGAATTTCAAAACAATCTCAGGCAGAAAAAAGAAAGGCTGGAAAGTATCGATTTTACGTACTTTCCAGCCCAAATGTCCGTTACTCAAACTCGGCGTGTCCTTTGTTGTCATTAACTATGTTTGTTTAAGTTTTATACAAATACACGCCGTTTTTTACTTCAATTACATCATCTATTCTGGCTTGCTGATTTTCTGTTGCCAAAATGTTGCCACTAATCTATCTCTACTTTTGTCCATTAGAAGATTTGTCTATTTTTTCTTGCAATTTCATTAAAGCATCAAAACTCTGCATTCCTTTTTGAGGATTCTCAATCAATTTATTCATAAAGATTTCTAACATTCTATCCTCCGGTTTAATCGAACTCCCAACCTGTTCATTTTTTATCGTCTCTATAAACGCAGAAAGCATCTGTGAAAACCTTGTTTCAATATTATTTTCTAGTGCCTTCAAATTATCAGGAATTTGTTGCACCTCCAACAATAATGTTGATAAGATTTCTGCATTTTCTTCTGCACTATTCTCGGAGAGATTCAACAAAGTACTTACCTCACTAACCGGATTATGTACACTTTCTCCATTCTCAATAGCACTCAACATAGCCTCTATTTCTTTTTTAGCCAAATTTGCACCGCTCAAAGTCGTGTCATACGAAATAGTTCTCATGTTAGATACATCAAATGGTATTTCAATGTCTCCTTTTATAATTTGAATAGCTGGTTTTCGATAAGAGTGCCTAATAGCCAATTCATAAAATACATTAGGGTTATTTCCTGTTAAATCAGCAATAACTAAATCAGCAGAAATAATTTGTTCAATAATAGCTTTTGTAATTAATCCACTATTTGCCATTTTATCTGCTCTTACAACAGAGTATCCAAAATCTTGGCATACTGGACTAATAATATATTCCATAACCTCATCTGCATTTTTGCGTACTTCCGTTCCCTCTTTACCGATAGGTGTAATCATAAAACATATTTTATCCATCTTATCCCCTCTTTTTCAATATGGTATTTCTAGTACTATCCTCTTTTTATGGCAACAAACTTTTCTTACATTTATATGCAAGTTAAATAATATCTTGAAAAATAAACTAACTCAAATAGTGTTCGGTATATAAAATAATCTACGTAAAATGTTTCATCACTCAAACTCAATCGTCGCCGGCGGCTTCCCGGTACAATCATACAATACCCTATTAACCCCCTTCACCTCATTCACAATCCTGCTCGTTACAACACTTAATACCTCCCAAGGAATCTGTGCACTTTCCGCAGTCATGAAATCGCTGGTACAAACCGCTCTCAACGCCACCGCATAGTCATAGGTTCTCTCATCTCCCATAACGCCAACGCTCCGCATATTCGTAAGAGCTGCAAAATACTGCCCTAAATCCTTATCCACACCGGCCTTTGCAATCTCCTCACGGTAAATCGCATCTGCCTCCTGCACGATGCGCACCTTCTCTGCCGTCACTTCCCCGATAATCCGGATTCCAAGTCCCGGTCCCGGGAACGGCTGGCGGCTTACCAGATATTCCGGAATTCCCAGCTCACGGCCTGCATTTCTAACCTCATCCTTGAACAGAAGGCGGAGAGGCTCCACAATTTCCTTAAAATCAACACAGTCAGGAAGCCCGCCTACATTATGATGACTCTTAATCACGGCAGATTTTCCAAGACCAGACTCAATCACATCCGGATAAATGGTCCCCTGAACAAGGAAATCCACTGCACCAATCTTCTTCGCCTCTTCTTCAAATACACGGATGAATTCCTCACCGATAATCTTACGCTTTGCCTCCGGCTCCGTTACACCAGCCAGCTTTGCATAGAAACGCTCCTGTGCATTCACACGGATAAAATTCAAATCATAAGGTCCCTCCGGTCCAAATACCGCCTCAACCTCATCTCCCTCATCCTTGCGAAGCAGACCCTGGTCTACAAACACACAAGTAAGCTGTTTACCCACAGCCTTGGAAAGTAATACCGCAGCAACGGAAGAATCCACACCGCCCGACAGTGCACAAAGTACCTTGCCATCACCAATTTTTTCACGGAGCGCCCGAATCGTATCCTCCACAAAGGAAGACATTTTCCAGTCACCGCTGCAGCCACAGACCTTATATACAAAGTTAGACAGCATCTTCATACCTTCCACGGTATGCATAACCTCCGGATGGAATTGTGTGGCATACAGCTTCTTTTCCGGACATTCCATAGCTGCCACCGGGCAGACCGGTGTGGTGGCAACCACCTTAAAGCCTTCCGGAGCCTTTGCAATATAATCCGTATGGCTCATCCAGCAGATTGTCTTCTCCTCCACATCCCCAAAGAGCACGGAAGCTTTGTCCACCGTTACCTCTGTCTTGCCATATTCCGAAACAGGCGCTGTGGCAACCTCTCCCTCTAACAGATAGCTTATGAGCTGGGAGCCGTAACAGATACCCAGAATCGGAATCCCCATTTCCAGCAATTCCCTCTCACATCTCGGAGATTCCTCTTTATACACGCTGTTTGGTCCACCGGTGAAAATGATTCCCTTCGGGTTCATTTCCTTAATCTTGTCCATTCCCATTGTATACGGATGAACCTCACAGTAAACATTACATTCACGCACACGGCGGGCTATTAACTGATTATACTGGCCGCCAAAATCCAACACGATAACTAATTCCTTTTCCACTTTCTTCCTCCTTATCTCATAGCAATTATCATAATAAATCATTGAGAACCACTCTGCTATTTTATACCTGTTACGATTCTACCCTATTTTGACAAAATCCACAACCTCAATATACAAAAACTTGCTATTTGGCAAAAACAATGTTATAGTTCTTCCAAAAAAAGTAAATGAAGAATTCTGACAATCCCATTCTCCAGAATCCTTCATTTTCCCTGTTCCATCAACCGGCTATTCAATTATTATGCATTTTGCTTATATAAATTATGTCATTCAACCAATAATTCATTTTCAGACAGCTCTGTTTCCGGTTTCGTCTATCTTTAATTATTCTCTTCGCTATCCCCGGCAGTGCTTTCACTGGTATCCGCCTCGTCACCCTCTGACTTATCTCCACCGGAGGTTTTCTTGCCAAGCTTCTCTAAAATATTATCAATTGCCGCATCCAGCTGGTTATCCTTTTCTCCTTCGGATTCCCTGTATGCATCCACATCCAGCTCCACTTCCACATCCGGCTTAATGCCAACCTGATGGATATCATTTCCCTTTGGAGTAAAGTATTTCGCAATAGTCAGCTTAACAGCAGAACCATCCTCCAACGGGAACATTCTCTGGACAATACCTTTTCCATAGGTGTTTTCCCCCACCAGAGTTCCGATTCCGTAATCCTTAATTGCGCCTGCAAATATCTCTGAAGCAGAGGCACTGTAGCCGTTTACCAGAACCGCAAGAGGCTGGGTAAACTGATGCTCATCATCCGAATTATACTCGCTGGTTACATTGCCATCCTTATCCTCGGTATACACAATCTTACCGGCTGGCAGCATGTAATCAAGCATTTCCACGGCAATATCCAGCAGACCACCGCCATTGTCACGAAGGTCTACAATCAGTCCCTCCATTCCCTGGCTCTCCAAATCCTCTACCGCCGCAATATACTGTTCCGCAGTCACCTCGTAAAAGCTGCTGACCTGGACATATCCAATGTTGTTAGCAAGCATCTCATACTCAACTGTGGGATTTTCCACCTTCTGTCTCGGCATGGTATATTCATAATCCTTTGCATCAGAGGCTCTGTATACGGAAATTGTAACCTCCGTTCCCTCTTCGCCACGGATTTTATCTACCACCGTATCAATATCCTGGGCGCTGATATCTTCTCCATTTACCTCGGTAATGATATCATTTTCCTGAATTCCGGCGTCCTTTGCCGGACCATCAAATACCTTGACAACCGTAATTACCTTTGTATCCGCATTCTGTGAAACCTGAACCCCGACACCTACATATTCTCCTTCGGTATCCTCCATAAAGCTTGCATATTCCTCCTGGGTGTAATATACAGAATACGGGTCATCCAGACCCTCCAGGTAACCCTTGATAATGCCATCCTGTTTTGCCTGTTCATCATCCTCAAAATAAAAATTCTCGTCAATCAAGTCCTCTATGGTCTCTAATTTATCATTTGTGTCCTTACCAATCACATCGCTGTTGGAAAGCTTTTCCGCAGACTTATTATTAGTAGTCTCTGCCGCCTCTGCATCTCCCTTGGTCATTTTGACACTGCTGCAGGCAACTGTACTGACCGCCATTACCGTGGTCAGAACCAAAGCCGCAGCTTTTTTCATCCATCTTCTTCTCATTGCTATCCTTCCTTCATGCTGCCTAATCTATTACAAGATATTATTATACGCCTTAAATGTTACCACTTCGTGAAAACTATTGCAGATATCCCAAAGGGTCTACATAGGTACCATCCACCCGGACGCCAAAATGACAATGCGGTCCGGTAGAATAACCGGTAGAGCCTGCCGCCGCTATCTGCTGTCCGGCGGATACCGTCTCGCCCACCGATACAAGCAGAGAAGAATTATGCATATAAACCGTGACAACTCCACCACCATGGTCGATACAGATATAATTTCCTTCTGCGTAATTATAGGTTGCAACAATAACCGTTCCGGAAGCCGCAGCTACAACGGAAGCTCCTGTGTCACAGGCAATATCAATTCCTTTATGATAGGAGCTTGCACCAGCCGTCGGCGCACTACGATTTCCAAAATAGGAAGTAATCTGATTATACCCCGGCACCGGCCAGGTAAAGATTCCTCCAGAATAACTGCTGGTAGAACTGCTGCTTGCATTCTGCTCTGCCGCAGCAATAATTGCCTCGGCTTCTGCCTGTGCCTGGGCATATTTGTCTACCTCTGCCTGCTGTCCCTCTATAGATTTATCATACTGGGCAACCTGTTGGCTCTTCTCATTCACCAGTGCCTCCATGGTCTCCTTCTGTTCATTTACTTCCTTCTGCAAGGCCTGATTACTTGCCAAATCCTTATCCAGCTTCAGCTTCAGATTTGCCACCTGTTCCTTTGCAGCTTTTAGTTCTTTTAATATATTATAATCATATAATGACACCTGGGAAACATATTCCGTCTTGTTAATCATATCCGTCATGGAGGTAGCGGTTAACAAAACATCCAGATACCGTTTATTTCCCGATTCATATACCATCTGGATGCGCTGCTTCATTGACTCATACTGCTCCTCCTGGGCGCTCTGGGCAATCTCTAAATTCTTTTTGGTCTCCTCAATGGATTCCTGCAGCTCCTTCTGGTTCTGCTCCAAATGGGTAATCTCAATCTGCAGTTCATTTAAGGATTTATCCAGCTGAATAATATAATCCTCTATATTACTCTTAGCCGCCTTGAGATTGTCAAGAATCTCCTGTGCCTCCTTTTTTTTGGAGGCAGCTTCCTTTGCATCCTCTCTCGCCTTATCCACAGATGCATCCGCTGTACCGTTATCTGTACTGTCACCCTCTGAACTCTCTGCGGTTGTTTCCGTTGTTGTATCTGCTGCCGTTGCATAACCTGTAATATCACATGTGTAAATGCTTCCTGCCAGCAAAGCAGCAGTCAATACCATACTAAGCACTTTTCTTCCTTTAAACATCCTACAAGCCTCCCATACTATACCCGCAAATGTTTACGTGTCGTGATTAAGCTTCCAAAAAATCCTACGCCTGTTCCAAGTAAAATGGCAATAGGTGCCATCCCTTTAAACACCTGTCCGACAGAAACAAAATCTACCAGATTCGCCACAACTGTAAAATGCCCCGTTAGGTATTCCGTCATTGCATTATACATAAAATACAGAATTCCCAGTGGAATAACAGAGCCCACCAGTCCAATTATGATTCCCTCCACTAAAAATGGCGCCCTTACAAAAATATCCTTCGCACCAATCAGCTTCATGATAGCAATCTCCTCTTTTCTGACAGATATACCAATTGTAATTGTATTACTAATCAAAAACAGGGATACAAAAAGTAAAATTCCAATAATACCAATCGATACATAGCTCAACAGATTACGCAAAGAATTCAGGCTTTTTGCAATGCCGTCACTGCTGTTCACCCGGCGGACACCAGAAATCTCCTGCACTTCCTTAACCGTCTTTTTCTGCTTACTGATATCCTTAAGCGTCAATTCATATGAAGAAGAATTTTCCAACGGATTATCTTCCCCAAATACAGAATTCACATATTCCTGGTCGCCATCATACATATCAGCGATATAATTGCTCCATGCCTTATCCGCAGAGACATATTGAATGGTATCTATATTATCCAGCTTCTTTAAGGCTTCACCAATATTCATAATCTGGTTTTCACTGGTTCCCTCTTCAAAAAACACCGATATGGTCAGGGAATTTTCAATGGATGTAATCTCATGCTCCAAATTCAGTATAATAGAATAGAACATACCAAACAGAAACAGACATGCCACTATGGTTCCAACGGATGCTAGGGAAAAAAGAAGGTTTCTCTGGATATTTTTAAGTCCCTGCTTGACACTATATCCCAATGTGTTAATCTTCATCTTTATAACCACCCTTTTCTTCATCACTTACAATCCGTCCCTTTTTCAAGGTTATGACACGCTTCTGCATCAGATTGACAATTTCTTTATTGTGCGTTACCACCACCACGGTAGTTCCTCTCTGGTTAATCTCCTCTAAAAGCCGCATAATCTCCAGGGAATTTTTCGGGTCAAGATTACCGGTGGGCTCATCCGCCAAAATGATATCCGGCTGGTTTACAATGGCTCTGGCAAGCGCCACCCTCTGCTGCTCGCCACCAGACAGCTCCTTGGGAAACTGTTTATATTTATCCGCCAGCCCCACCATGGTAAGGGTTGCCGGAACCTGCCGGCGTATCTCCTTCATGGGACGCTCCACCACCTGCTGTGCAAATGCCACATTTTCAAATACAGTCCGGTCCTTCAGCAAACGGAAATTCTGGAATACAACTCCTATCTTTCTGCGAAGCATTGGAATCTCTTTTCTCTTCAATTTGCTGTATTTCTTGTCATCTACAGTTATCTCGCCCTCTGTGGGCTTTATTTCCTTCAGCAATAACTTTATCAGTGTTGTTTTTCCCGAACCGCTGCTTCCAACCACAAAGACAAATTCGCCCTTATTAATGCGGAATGTGACATCATCCAATGCCTTAATTCCCGTTGGATATTGCATGGTTACATGTTCAAGCACTACCATATCAGTGCTCCTTTCCTCTTAGTATTCAAATAGACAATTGTGAAACTCCTTATTTTTAAGTGTAAGTTATACATATATACTAAAACAATGTTGAAGTGCCCTCTGAGAACGTCGGTTGTTAGGCAGCGTTCTTTGCTGCCTTACTACCGTTACGTTCGAAGCGGAGCGCAAGCGTGCCGAAAACATGTTTTGGTATATATGCATATCGCATTTTACAAAAACTGAGTTTCACAATTGTCCTTAGTACTCCAAAGACTCCATATATTTCATGTATTTTACAACCATCAGTGCAATCTTAAAGGTAATGGCATCCTCAAACACACGAAGGTCCAGTCCTGTGCTCTTCTGTAGCTTATCCAGACGGTATACCAATGTATTACGGTGTATATACAACTGTCTGGAGGTCTCTGATACATTCAGGCTGTTTTCAAAGAACTTGTTAATGGTTGTAAGAGTCTCCTCATCAAAATCATCCGGTGAACGGTTTTCAAAAATCTCCTTTATAAACATTTTGCAGAGAGGAATCGGCAGCTGGTAAATCAGACGTCCAATTCCCAGATTACTATAGGCAATGATATTGCGGTTACCGTAGAAAATCTTGCCTACGTCAAGAGCCATCTTTGCCTCCTTATAGGAGCGGGATACCTCCTTAATCTCATTGACAATGGTTCCAAATGCAACATGAACAGAGGACATCGCCTCCGTGTTCAGCATATCCACAATCACCTTAGCGGTCTTGTTCATATCCTCATATGTCTCATTCTGCTTTACTTCTTTTACAAGAATGATATTCTTCTCGTCCACCGCTGTGACAAAATCCTTTGCCTTGCTTGAAAAAATATTGCGCACCGTCTCCAATGCGTTGGTGTCTTTCTCATTCTTTGTCTCTATAATAAATACTATACGCTTTACGTCTGTGTCAATATGAAGCTTTTTGGCTCTATTGTAAATATCTACCAGCAGCAGATTATCCAGCAACAGATTTTTAATAAAATTATCCTTGTCAAAGCGTTCTTTGTATGCCACTAACAGATTCTGAACCTGAAATGCCGCAATCTTGCCAATCATGTATACATCATCTGCCTCACCCTTGGCAATAATTACATACTCCAGCTGGTTCTCATCGAATACCTTAAAAAACTGATACCCCTGCAGCATCTGGCTCTCCGCCGGAGAATCCACAAATGCCAGAACAGATTTCTCATATTCATCTGTATCCCGGAGCGTTGAAGCTAACGCCTTTCCCTCTGTATCCATAACACATAAATCAATTCTTGTAATTGCTTTAATGCCCTCAATGGTATCCTGTAAAATTTGATTTGATATCATTCTATCCACTCCTTATTTTTGACAACTATTCAAACTGTGCACACATTACACAAATCGTATCATAGTTATTTTTACACTTGTTTACATTTTAACGGAAATGAAGCAAAAAAGAAAGTAAATGTTACAATTTTTTATAAATTTTTCACCTTTTTTTATAAGATTTATCTCATCCACAGAGTAATTAAACGATAAATGCAAAAAAGCGGCTACAATAGTAGCCGCTTCCTGTACAGACAAATCAGAATTAATCTAAAATCTTCTGCTCTGTCTCTTTATCAAAGATATGAATCTTGCTTAAGTCAAATGCTAACTGTACGGTATCACCAGGTCTTGCGGTTGTACGTGCATTTACTCTTGCTGTGATATCAAACTGGTCAATTGTGAAGTACAGGTATACTTCTGCACCTAACATCTCATAGATAGTAATTCTTGCATCAATAAGGCTCTCTGGAGAAGACTCAATGAATAACTGCTCATCATGGATATCCTCTGGACGGATACCTAAGATAACTTCCTTATCAATGTAACCCTGCTCAACTAAGATAGAACCCTTTGAATCAGGAACCTTAATAGAGTGAGAACCAAACATTAATAATACGTCTGCACCAGACTTAACAACCTTACACTCAATAAAGTTCATTGGTGGCATACCCATGAAACCTGCAACGAACAGGTTGGTTGGCTTGTCATATAAGTTCTGCGGAGTATCTACCTGCTGGATGATACCATCCTTCATAACAACGATTCTGGTACCAAGAGTCATAGCCTCTGTCTGGTCATGTGTTACATAGATAATCGTTGTCTGTAATCTCTGATGTAACTTGGAAATCTCAACACGCATCTGAACTCTCAGCTTAGCATCCAGGTTTGATAAAGGCTCGTCCATTAAGAATACCTTTGGCTCACGAACGATTGCACGACCCATAGCTACACGCTGTCTCTGACCACCTGATAAAGCCTTAGGCTTTCTGTCAAGTAAGTGCTCAATATCAAGAATCTTAGCAGCCTCATGTACCTGCTTGTCAATTCTCTCCTTTGGAACCTTTCTTAATTTAAGACCAAATGCCATGTTATCATAAACTGACATATGAGGGTACAAAGCGTAGTTCTGGAATACCATTGCGATATCTCTGTCCTTAGGCTCTACATCATTCACCATCTTATCGCCAATCCATAATTCACCGGAACTGATATCCTCAAGACCTGCAATCATACGAAGTGTAGTAGACTTACCACATCCTGAAGGTCCTACGAAGATAACGAACTCTTTGTCTTCAATCTCAAGATTGAAATCCTTTACAGCATTGAAACCGTTAGGATAAATCTTATAAATATTTTTGAGTGATAAACTAGCCATTTTAATTTCCTCCTTGAGTTATATATTTCTTTGCTGACTAAATCATAGTAGTATAATACATCATTTATTTTTTAAATGAAATATTATTATTTAACAAATAAAATTTCAATTCTTTGTTCAATTTGTCATAATCTGTGACAGAACCATTAAAATGCACATCTTTTTGAGACTTTTATTATAAAAATCTACCTATAACTAAAAAACAGACTCCCAATTGTCCTCAAAATGCCGACAAAAGTCGTGCAAAATATCCAATAGCCTTAGGAGATTTGTGTAATTTGCCAAAGACTTTTAGGAATTTTTACCAAGGAAATCAGGAATCCTTCTCTTTTTGATGCTGCTTGAGCCGAAGCTTCATTCGTATATTATTGAAAAAACTCCGGACTCTTCCGCCCCTGCGGAACCATTTGTACAGATTATCTATCTTAAGCTTCTGTATCTGTTCCGGCACCTCTGCCTCGGAGACAGCCTTATTATACAAGATATCTCCGGTAAACAGCATAAGTCCTGCATTCATCTGGTTCCGGTACTGCTGCAGCAGCTGCAGCTGCTTCCTTTCCTCTAACGCCAATACCAGAATATCCGGAGCCACAGAATTGATTTCATTTACAATACGGTCTAAAGACTCGTCCTGCTCAGTAAGAAACATACCGCTCAGTGTCAGAAACGGACGTTTTTCATGAATATTCTCCTGAACCGAAATGAATTGCTCCTCCTTTTCCGTCACCAGCAGAAATTCATACCCCATCTCTATGGCATAATCCAGTATGGTGTCAAAGTAGCTCTCAAAAAAAAACGGGTCCCGCTTATGTCCCAGCACTTCATTTACGCTGGCGTCAACATTGGAGGTTCCGGGAAGTATCTGGTCACTTTCTCCAACAATTTCCTTCCAGTCTGCGTTTTCCTGTAAAAGTAATAAGGTCTCACTATTTAAAAAATAGATGACCTTACTGCTCTCCTCTTCCAGATATTCAATTGTCGCATCACTGGACACCTTTGTAGATGCAATATCTACAGCGACATCCAATAAGTGGACTCTTTCTTTCATAAACTACCTCTGCTACTGAACTGTCGTGTCATTGCTTCCAATCACAATGAAAATATCAATATGGTCCATGGAAGCTCCGCCCTGGACAGAATAATTTCCGGAATCCACGGAACCCACAGAAACAACTGCATCTGTAAAATACTCTGCCAAATCATTTCCCATGCCTTCCTCTGAAACATAAATCTTTGTCTGGGTTTCTGTGCTCAGACCGTAATTGCCAATTCCCACATTGGCAAAGCCTTCACTGCTCAGCTTGTTTTTCCATGAGTTTGCCAGCCCTGCCTTACTGGTGCTGTTCAAAACCATTATATTCTTATCAGTTGAAGGAATATTCGGTGTCTCTGTTGTCGCCTCTGTCGTAATCTCCTCTGTAGTCTCTGCTTCTGTGTCAGAGGTATCCTTGGCATTCTCCTCATCCAGCATTGCCTGCAGTTCATCTGCACTATGTGAAGAGCCCTGTTCTGTTGTAGTGCTCTCCGCCTGCTTCTTGTCTGTATTTACACGAATCAGAAAGAAAGCCCCAAAACCTACAATAGCAACGGCCATCAACACTACCATTGAGCGTAAAAATGCTTCTCCAAATACCTTTAATATGGTTTTCTTATCCATTCCTATGCCTCCTGAAAATTATCAAAAATTAGTATTAGTATAGCAGAATTACATTTTCTTTTCAACCTTTTCATGGTACAATCCTTTTAAGCGAGGTGATAACATGAAAAAAACTGCCATTGTAACCGGGGCGTCCAGGGGAATCGGACGAGCCTGTGCCATGGAATTATCCAGACATTTTGATACGATTGTAATTAATTCCTTTACCCATAGAGAAGCACTTGAACAGACAAAAGCGGAAATCGAAAAGACCGGTACGGAATGTCTTGCATACACCGGAGACATCGGAGATTATGATTTTACCAGCTCCATGATAGAGGATGTCCAAAACAGATGTCCTGCCATTGATTTGCTGGTGAACAATGCCGGCATTTCCTATGTTGGGCTTCTCACCGATATGACCATACTGGATTGGAACCGGCTTGTAAGCACAAACCTTACTTCCGTATTTAACTGCTGCCACCAGGTGGTTCCCCATATGGTTAGCCGGAAATCCGGACATATAATCAACATTTCCTCCATGTGGGGATTAAGCGGTGCATCCTGCGAGGTTGCCTACAGCGCCACAAAGGGTGGAGTGAATGCCTTTACGAAAGCACTTGCGAAGGAGCTTGCCCCAAGCAGCATCCGGGTAAATGCGCTTGCCTGCGGTGCCATTGCCACTCAGATGAATGACTGTTTTACCGAAGAGGAACTGAAACAATTCTGTGAAGAGGTTCCCGCCTGCCGGCTTGGACAGCCGCAAGAAATTGCCCAGATGGTATGGCAGCTCTATAACAGCCCCTCCTACCTGACAGGTGAAGTCATAAAAATAGACGGTGGCTATCTGTAAACCACCGTCTTTTCTATTATCCAATATACAACTTACATCTATTTTGATGCTGCCGTTCTTGTGACATCATCATTTACATCCTGCTCTGGATAAGTCGCCTTCTTCAGAACCCGTCCAACTCCTACATACTTTCTGTACTTGTAATCGGATACCACGATTCCTGTAGATTCGGTAGAGGCATGTACCACTTTATTGTTGCCAATATACAAAGCAACATGTGAACAGTTCTTTTTGCTGGAACCATAGAAAATCAAATCTCCCGGCTTAATATTCTTCATCTTAACCGATTTGGTTGTTTTCAACTGACCGTATGCATTATGTACCAGATTATATCCAAAATTCTTATATACTGCCATGGTAAAGCCCGAACAATCCGTACCCTTCGTCAGGCTTGAACCACCGTAGCGGTATTTGTTGCCAACATATTTCAACGCATATGAAACAACCTCTTTCTGTTCAACCGACATGCCTGAATAATCCGCAACCGTCACCTTACAGGTATATTTTTTACCATTTACCTTGGCTGTTACCTTAGCTGAGCCAACGGACTTAGGAGTCAGAACACCCTTACTGCTCACTTTAACAACCTTTTTATTAGAAGAGGACCACTTTACTTTACTGCTGGTATTCTTAACCTTAAGCTGATAGCTCTCACCAATTTCAAGTAATACCTTTGTCTTATTCAGCTTCACCTTTCCAGCCGCCTCAGCCTTCACCGGACTAAATGCCACCAAACTCAGCGTAAATAATATAGTTAAAAGCAACAGTGTTCTGCGTTTCATAAATGATGTCCTTCCCGATTCCTGTGAACCTTTATTCTCAACATCATTTATTCTAACACATTTTTAACAGATTTCAAGACTTTTTTGCAACATTTGTAACATTTTTGTAACAACTTTTCATTTTTATCTACTTTTTCTTCAGAAAATGTTAAGAAAGCCGCCGCCAGAAAACTGCTGAGGGGAATGATAAACAGACACCCTATGGCCCCTGTCAGCAAGCCGGACACCTCCTGAAATAGGGATTTTGAATTTAATATCACCGCAAAGCTGTCCTCACTTTTCATAAACAGAACCGCCAGCATAATGCTCTCTCCAAGACCGGCAAAAAACAGGGTATTTACGGTGGTTCCTAAAATATCCCTTCCCACGCGCATTCCGGAGCGGAATAATTCTTTTTCCGTCAACCTCCGGTTATTCATATATACCTCGTTAACTGCCGTAGTTATGGCAACTGCGGTGTCCATAACTGCACCAAGCAGTCCCAATATCACCGCCGCCAGGGAAACCGCCGGCATCGGCACAGACAAATTTGCTGACAGATACATACTGATTTCCTCATACTGCTCAATCTCATTGTAGCCACTGATTCCCGCCCTCCACAAAATCGGTCCGGCAGCCGCCAGCACCAGCAGCATGACAATGGCAACAGCAATAGCGGCAGCATGCATTTTGGCATTCCTGCCATTTTGTACATACAAAACCGTAACCACAAAGAAAATGCTGATGACAAGGGTTACCAGAACAGGCGGCAGCCCCCAGGCAATCAGATATATATTGACAATCAGAGCCAGCACGGTGCGGACCAGCGCAAAGAAGGAATCCAGCCCCCGGTTGCCTCCCACTAAAACCATGAGGAAAAATAAAATTACCGTCAGTATCAGAATCATTTTATCTCCCTCCTTTTCCAGCAGGACAGTGTACCCTTATGCAGTAAAAGCACAGAGCATGCCCCTGCCACTGGAATTGCCAGCACAATTCCTATGGCTCCCATCAGAAAGCGTATTATCTCAAAAACCAGATGAAAATGAATTAAATGATATAACGTATAACCATTTAAAATCTTTACCACCACAATGGGAATTGCACTGCTTATATAGGTAAAAAAGAGTACATTTATCATGGTCCCCATAATGTCGTACCCCATTTCCCGTATGGAATGGATTAAGGGCTTTAACTGGATGTCCGGTGTCTTTTCCTCAATCTCCGCCACTCCCGCTGCAATACTGATGGACACATCCATAACCGCACCAAGACTTCCCATCAGTACCCCTGTCAGGAACAAATCCGACAAATCATTGGGGCTCACAACATAATCCATCATTTCATAGGGCAGCCGGTCACATATATGTAACACAATTTCATAAATGCCATAGCACAACAAAGTGGTAACCAGAGTCGCAGCAACCGCCGCCAGGGTTTTCTTGTGGAAGCCTCCGGCGAACAGCAGGGTAAGAATACTGAACACCAGCATCAGACAAAAGGCAATGGGAATCAAATCCATCCCTTTCCCGTACTGCCACAGGGCAGCCACAAAAATAGATATATTGAGGACAAGGGAAACACAGATAATGCCGCCCTTCCATTCATTGATAAAAAACAGCAGAAACATAAAAATGCCAATCAGGGCGGTGAGATACACATCCCGCTTCTTACCTGTAATACTGCCTGTATCCGAATTTTTCCCCAGAGATACAAAGAGCTGGTCTCCCTTCCGGTAACGCTCGTCATTTACTCCGGATTCCGAATAGGTGTTGGACAGCCTGATTTCCTCCCCCTTCCGTCTGCCGTTTTGAATGCGTGCTGTAAGCTCCTGGTCATAATACTTTTCCGCCTGTCCGTCAGGACCTTCCTCCTCATGGGAAAAATCATTCCGGACAGCTGTTACCTTCACCACTGTTTCCTGGTAAAGAAATGCATCCTGTGACACGAAAACAAGGACTGCCGCAAAGAGAAGCAGCAGTCCTATTGCCTGTATTTTCTTGGATAACCGGAAAACACTTTTTACACCCATGATACCTTCCTTCTTACTCCGGATATACCAGTCTCTCCTCTGAAATATCCGTTAACACCTCGTCATAATATCGTCTGGCCGCATATTTTGCCATGTTGAGATTCATATCCAGATAATTGCCGCAATCCCTGGCAGCCGCTCCCGGAACCTCACCCTCAAAATCCTTCATAAAGGCATACATCTCCGTAACCAGCGGCACCACATCCCGGGATGTATAATCCCCTGCCAGCACAAGATAAAAGCCCGTCCTGCATCCCATGGGGCCAAAATAGATAACCCTGTCCTTGTACTCCCTGTGGTTTCTCAAAAAGGTTGCTCCAAGATGCTCCAGCGTATGCACCTCGGCAGTATTCATAACTGGTTCAAAATTAGGTCTCGTCATCCGCAAATCAAAGGTAGTGACTGTCTCACTGCCCACTGTATCCTTTCTCGACACATAAATCCCCGGCAGCAATGTCAGGTGATTTACGGTAAAGCTTGCTATCTTTTCCATATTATTCTCCTTTTTATTATAATTCTCTGCAAAGTGCCAGCAGAAGCTTAACGGAGTGCTCAATTGCCTTTGCCTCGAAGGTCGGATAATCCACAGAAGCGGAATCATCCGCCTTATCGGATATCGCACGGATAACCAGAAACGGAATTTCATTCAGATACGCCGTATGGGCAATAGCCGCCCCCTCCATCTCTGTGCAATAACCGGCAAAATTCTCCAACAGCCACTGCTTCTTGTCTTTGTCTGAAATAAACTGGTCTCCGCTGACAACCCGTCCCTCAAACACCCTTACCTCGGGATTTACCTGCTCACATACTCTTTTTGCTGCTGCCCGAAGCTTCTCATCCGCCACAAAGGACAGGGTGTCCATCCTTGGAATCTGCCCAAGAGGATATCCAAAGGAAACTGCATCCATGTCATGCTCTACGGTATCCGTAGACAACACGATATCCCCAATATTGATATCTGCATTTAATGAGCCAGCTATTCCGGTATTGATAATCGCATCCACCTGATACCTGTCCGCCAGTATTTGTGCACAGATTGCCGCATTCACCTTGCCGATTCCGGAGCGGACAACCACAACCGGATGTCCATGCATGGTTCCCTGATAAAAATCCATAGACGCCCTTGTCTCTACCCGGACATTCTCCATATGCTCCTTAATCTGTGCCACTTCCTCATCCATTGCTCCAATAATTCCTAACATGTCTTACCTCTCTTCTTTATGTTTTCCATCGGTATTGTCAGTTTAACCGTAAAATCCCCCTCCACCACATACTTCTGAAATTCTCCGTGATGAAGCTTCATAATCCGCTCACAGGTAATCAGTCCGATTTTCGTGCTTTCATGTATCTCAAGATTTTCCCGGATTCCGTTGCGCACCTTCAGCACAAGATAATCCTGTTCCGTTACTGCTGAAATTTCAATGGGCTTATCCATATCCGCATACTTGAAAAGATTGGATAAAATGTTGTTCAGGACTCTCTGCATGTACTGTGAATTAATCAGACAGTTCCCGCTGTTCTCATCAATATGGTTTACACTGTTGATTGTAAATCCTTCTTCCTCCAGTCCCAGGAACTGGTTCTCAATCAAATCCATCACCAGTGCATATGCCGGCACCGGTTCCACATCAATCCGTTTTCTATCCTCACCATAAATCAGAAAATATTCAAACAGCTCATCTGACAGCTTTTTAATTTCTCTTGTCTTGGCAAGGGAAAGCTCTAAATAATGCTTTCGCTGGTCCTCATCCCTTATATGGTCCATATTAAGGATTTCCAGATATCCTGTCAAGGTGGTTAGCGGCGTTCTCAAATCATGGGACATTGACGTCACTAAATCCTTGTTCGCCTGAAGCATCTGCTGCTCCTTTTTCATATTTTCAATAATGGAAAGGCGCATCTGTTCAATACCCCGGGCAAGGTTCCCCAACTCATCCCTCCCCTTAATGGTAATCGGATATTCCAGATTGCCTCCCTCCAGAATCTGCAATTCCTTTTCAATATCGTTGATATAACCAAGCTTATGGCGTAATAATTTTGTCAACAGACTTACAAAGATTAATATGCCAAAGCCGATTCCAATACCCCATACATAATAGTAATACTGCCAGTAATCATAGCAGAAGATATCTACACTGGCTGCCGTCCCATCCGAAAAGCTAAGCCGGTACAGATATTCCTCATCCAGCAGCGTGGTATCCTCACTTACTACCTCTGTTTCCTCTCCCGATATTGTTTCCGTCACCGTATCGTAATAGTTATAGTCCGAATTAAATATAACCTTGTTATTCTGGTAAATTGCCAGATACACATATGTGTTTTCATCCGTCCAGTCCTTTACCTCAGAAACATTTGCCGCCGTTATATCGTTATTTATAACAAAGTCCTGCAAATCTTCTACATATTTAACCTGGAATGTCCGGTTTACCTTCTGGTCATCAAACCGGCTTTCAATAAAATCCAGCCCAAAGGAAACAATCAGATAGCCGCACCCAAAAGCACATAGCCCGGACAGAATAACACATCCAATCAGATACCAGGCAAGCTTTGTCCGAAATGTATCCCATATTCTAAACAATCCGATATCCCCTTCCCCAGATGTTGTGCAGATATTTTGCACTCGGTCCCGTATCTCCTAATTTTTTGCGGATATTCCGTATATGCACCATAACGGTATTGGTGGAATTTGGCATATATGCCTCCTCCCAGACACTTTCATAAATCTCCTTCGCAGTAAAGATATGGTTACGGTTCGACGCTAACAGCTGTAATATCCGGTACTCGATTTCCGTCAGGGAAATCTCCTTCCCGTTCCTTATAACCTGCTGAAGCTCTGTGTCCAGAATGATATCCTGTATTACTATCTGGGAAGCCTCCCTGCTCTCTTCATCCCCTTTGCCCATTCTCGGTCTCTTTAACAATGCCCTGACCCGGAGAAGAAGCTCTGTACAGGAAAATGGCTTAATCAGATAATCATCCCCGCCTGCCTCAAAGCCTTCTATCATATCTGACTCAGCAGACTTGGCAGTCAAAAATAAAATTGGCACCTCCGCCTTTTTCCGAATCTGCGCGCAGGCATCAAGCCCATCACACAAAGGCATCATAATGTCCAATATAACAAGCTGTATGCTCTCGTCAAATTTTTCTACCGCCTCCATACCATTGTTTGCAAGTATAACCTCAAAGCCAGCATCCTCCAACATAATGCGCAGCAGTTCACGAATATCCTTCGCATCATCTGCAACCAAAATTTTTTGCATTTCCGCCATGCTTACACCTCACAATCTAATTTCTTGCCCCAGTATATCAAAAACAGAGCAAAAATCCCACGTAATTTGAAATATTTAAGAATTTTTAATATTCCCCTCAATATATTTTAAACCACTTTACGAACTGGCGCACAAGCTTGTAAACAGGATTCTCCAGCTTCTTTCTGGCATTTTTCAGCTCTGCGCGTATCTCAATATGCTGTGGGCAATGCTTTTCACACTTTCCACATTCAATACAATTCGAGGCTGCAGAGGAGGTCTTCCGCATGGCTGTGCACATAATATACTCCTTATATGCAGTCATTTTTCCATCTGTATAATAGCGGTTATATGCCGCAAACGTACCCGGTATGTCCACATTTTTCGGACAGGGCATACAATAGCCGCAGCCAGTGCAGCCCACCTTTAGCTTTTCATTAATTGCCTGCACTACCTGCTGTAACATGCTCTCTTCCTCATCCGTCAGCTCCCCTGCTGACACGGTTGATGCGGTATGTACATTATCCGCCACCATTTCCGCAGAATTCATACCGGACAGCACACAGGTAACCTCCGGCTGATTCCAGAGCCAGCGCAGCGCCCACTGTGCCGGCGTATGCTTTACCGGATATTCTTCAAAAATGCGAACCGCCTGCTCCGGCAGCTTATTAACCAGTCTTCCTCCCCTCAGGGGCTCCATTATAATCACCGGAAGCCCTTTTTCATGGGCATAGTTAAGTCCCCTTCTCCCTGCCTGGGAATGCTCATCCATGTAATTATACTGTATCTGGGTAAAATCCCAGTCATAGGCGTCCACCAGTCTGCAGAACATATCAGAATTGCCATGATAGGAAAATCCCACCTGGCGGATGGCTCCGCTTTTTTTCTTCTCCTCTAACCACTCTAAAATACCCAGATTTTTTAAACGCTCCCATGTCTCCACATCTGTCAGCATATGCATCAGATAATAATCCACATAATCCGTTTGAAGCCGGGCAAGCTGCTCCGAAAAAAATTTTTCCATGCTGTCTTTGCTTTTAATCAGGTAATGAGGAAGCTTTGTAGCAATCTTAACCTTATCCCGTATCCGGTTTTTGGCAAGAATCTGGCCTAACGCCGCCTCACTGCCGGGATATACATAAGCTGTATCATAATAATTTACTCCCGCATCATAAGCCGCCATAATCTCCCGTTCCGCCTTATCCATATCGATTTTGCCTCCACTCTGGGTAAAGCGCATACAGCCATAGCCCAGGATGGACAGGTCATTTCCATAGCGGTCCTTACGGTAATTCATTCTTTCCCTCCTTCATCAAATCCTCTAAATCATTTAATTCCTCAACCGTCATTTTCGTGTACCCGGAAAGCTCTTCCATTGTAGGAGCATGTCCCCTTTCTTCCGTCAGCAGCTTTTTGGCGGCATGCACCAGGCTCACCTTACCCACAAGGGCATCCTCAAGCTCTCTTTCATCTCGCATCCCGGAAACATAGCTCACAATTCCCGCTTCCACCGTCCTTGACAATTCTTCCTCGATATCCATCTCCGCCTTGCTTCCGAGAAGCTCCTGGAGCTTTACAACTAATGCCATATTCCCTTCCTGCACTAAATCCTCCACATTCAGCTTTGGCTCTATATATTCCTGTGCGATGTTAAGTATTTTTTCCAGCCATACTGCCAGAATGGTTTCTATCATTTCCGAATCGCCCTGTAAAAGCCTTGTATAAAATTCCGCCTTTTCCTCATGGGAATACTTTGGAAGCATGGCAAGCTCCTCTAAATACATCTGAAAAACCTTTGAGCCCTCAGCATCTCCCTCCTCTGCCGCACTATCCGGATTATCCGTTCCTTCCTCTGTTTGTCTCTCCTCCGTGATATCCGATGTCTCTTCCGCATTCTCCGGATTTAACAGATAGGCAAGCACCAGCTGTTTTTGCTGCTCATCTAAATCCATATCTGCAAAGTATGCCAGTATCTCCGTCTCTGACATGGGCACCTCTGCAACCCTCATAATTTCTTTTACACTGTTCACCGTTACCATAAAGGTATTCTGGTCTGTCATTCCCATCTCTCCATTTCTTTTCTATATTAAAAAATATCAGGCAGCTGCCTGTCAGTTCTACTGCTCCGGTTTTCTTAAAATATCCAGGGTATGGGCGCCTGCCCCAATCAAATCCTGCCGTTCACAGGTGGCTAAATGATACCGGATAAACAGCTGAAAGGTCTCCTCATCCATGGCATTTAACACCGGGCGCATGTAATCCGCCGGACCATCCGGGGATATAATCTGAATCCGTTCAAGTCCCGCTGCCCCATTTAACCGGTTGATGTCCTCAATCCGGACATAATCATACAAATGCTTCTCCTCCGCCACAGAATGAAAATCCCCGGTTAAACGCTGTTCCTCCATGCACTCCTTAATATGATTTTCCTTAAATGCATAGGTCAGTACGCAGTACTCGTTCATACAATACGCCACTAGTATGACGCCCCCCTGCTTCGTCACCCTTTTCGCCTCACATAGTGCCTGCAGCTTATCCTCAAAGGTGTATAAATGATACATGGGGCCAAACAGCAGAGTCATGTCAAAGCTGTTATCCCCAAACCGCTTTAAATGAAGCGCATTCCCCTGATAAGCCTTCACGCTGCTTTTCTTGGCTTTCAGGATTCCAAGATTATACTTTACCAGCTCTACAGCCGTCACATCATAGCCCTCATCTGCCAGCGCCACCGAATATTTTCCGGTGCCTGCCCCCACGTCCAGTATTCTGGCATCCGGCATGTCCGCAAGATAATTATGGATATACTTCATAGAGGTGATAAACTCCACCTGTCCATGCCGGCTATCCAGACGCTTCTCTTCATTAAATTTATTATAATATTTCTCAAGCTCTGTCAATTCTTTTGCCATTTACCATATCCTCTTCTATATTATAAATTCCGTACCCTATCTATAACACAGGAATGTCTTCCAGGCAAGTATTTTATCTCTAAATGCCAAAAAAGAGAAAAGCTGCAGCTTTTCTCTTTTTCATGCTTCCTGTCATATTATGCAATGGAACATTCTCTGCAAAGTCTTTTCTTAATCCTCGTCATACTCATCCAGCAAATCTTCCATCGCCTCTTTTATCTCTTTTTGGATTTCCCTCTCAATTTCCTCTTCGCTGACTGTGTCATCATATTGTATATCATACTTATCCAGCAGCACCTTAATATCCTTCAGATTGACATCCACTGCACTCTTATCCCCGTCTACATGGATAAGCTGGTTTCCGTTTTTATCAGTAAACGTGACCTCATCATCTTCTACCCTGATATGGATTTCATCCTCATCAAACAATACATCCAAATCTCCCAATGCATCTCCCACAGCCTCTTCCCATTCTATCACATCCAGCTTGGAAATCCACTCTACCGTGTCTCCTGCTATCTTGAGGGTTCCCGCAATCAGAGATGCAATCATAAAAATACTGAACACCACCAGCGCTGCCAGGGTTGAAAAAAATCCAATCAGTATATTGCGCTGTGATTTTTTAAAAGCCTCTTCATTCTGTGACACCTCCACCAGCGGCACCAGCTCCATCCCACAGTTTGAACAGAATTTTTCCTTTCCATTCACCGAAGCGTTACAATTCGAGCAGGTTACCTTGTTATTATCCATCCGCACAATCAGATAAATAATGAGACCGATGCAGCTTGGCACCAGAATCACAACTGCCGTCCACAAGATTCCATTCATTCCCTTGTTCTGGGCATCCCTGTAGGTCCATACCCCCAGCAAGATTGTAAGCGCTATGGCTGCTATGGCAACCAGTGCCCCCATAAAAATTGAAATAGCTATACCTGTCATATCTTTTTCCTCCTGTTATACTTTATATTTTCAATATCTATAATTTCTGTCAATGCATTTCCGGCAAATCCGCATTCTTCTAAAACAATTTTGCACTCCGGATTAAATTGCCCTTCCACACTCCCAAAAAGGTTATAATCCAGCTTGCCATGGTTTCCAGAGCAATTACTGTTAAATGCAGCTTCAACCATGTTTCACTGACAAACTGCAAGAGATTCGGCATCCAGAAATTTGCTCCCTTTATATTGATAATAATATAGAGCAAATACAGGATTATGGCAAATGCTGCCGAAACCACAGTACTGATGGTGGCCGGAAGCCACCAGAAGGAAACTCTGCCCGATGCCATTACCCTGCGGCACGCAAGCTGGTTATTAAGACGGATGTTGATTTCCTCCGGGACACACTCTGTGGTATAAGCCTGCTTCAACATCTGCTCTAATTGTTCTGAATCCGCTCCATGCCCTTGTATTCTGTCTATCTCTCTCCGTTTTTCATTGTTCTGTGCCATCTAACATCCCTCCATTTCCTTTCGCAGCTGCTCCTTGGCAGAATGCAGTCTGCTTTTTACTGTTCCTTTTGGAATCTTTAAAATCCTGGCAATCTCCTCTATGGATAATTCTCCGGCATAAAAAAGCAGTATTACCTGTCTGTGTTTCTCCGGCAGCCTTTCCACACAGTCCCGCAAATTTGAAAGCTGCTCCTCTTTTATAATCTGCTCTAACAAATCCTGAGATGCTTTTATATCCTCTATCTGGACGCCCTCTGTTTCACTGGATATAGTCGGTGCAATCCGCTCATGCCTTGCATATTTGCTCTTATGGTTCTTCCATATATTCGATGCAATGGACATTAAATATGCCCTGGGATTTTTTTTAAGCGATATCTTTTTATGCAGTTCAAATGCCTTTAAAAAGGTCTGCTGGTACAAATCCTCTGCATCCTCCAACGTATAGGTCAGGCTTTTGCAATAGCGGTATATATTGTAACCATACTGCTCCACCAGCTGTTCTACATCGAGAGCCTCCATAACCTCACCTCCTACTGTGTATTGTCGCAATTCTTGAGAAGGTTCATTTTTTCTGTATTTGTTATCTGTTCTTTTTTCTGTTATACTTCTTTTTTAATGATATAGGAATTTTATTAAAAAAACAATATTGGAAAGGAATATACATATGGCACACATATACTTTACAAGACACGGACAGACCATCTGGAATGTAGAAAATAAAATCTGTGGAGCAACGGATATTGCTTTAACAGAGTTAGGACACCAGCAGGCTATAGAATTAGGAAAAAAGCTTGTGGCAGAAAATATTCACATTGATGAAATTCTTTATTCTCCATTGGTACGTGCTTCTGAAACGGCAAGACACATTTCAGAAATTACCGGTGTTCCAATGCGGATGGAGCCAAGATTAAAGGAACAGAATTTTGGACGCTATGAATCCACTCCGAGAGACGGTGAGGAATTTCGGGAAATGAAAACCCATTTTATCGACCATTTCGGCAGCGGGGAAACCATGCTGCATCTGGCGCAGAGGATTTATAATCTACTGGATGATATCAAAGCAGAGGCGGATAACAAAACCTATCTGTTAGTTGCCCACAATGGAATTGCAAGAGTAATCCACTCTTATTTTCACGATATGGAAAATGAGGAATATGCAAAATTTGGAATCAGGAATTGCGAAATACGGGAGTATCATTTTTAATTAATGTTTCCAGAAGAACAGAGGTTGTATTTTGAACAGAAGCATAAGAATGTGTGGCAGCTACACCAAATGTACTGCCACCCGAACCATCATAATATTATCTTCCCCATCTGAAACGACGGATGCGGTTACTTCACCCTCCATCAGATGCATAAGCTGTCTGCAAATGTAAAGTCCTAGACCGCTTCCCGGTTTTTTCTCCACATTACTGCCCCGGAAAAAGCTGTCAAAAATATGGGGAAGCTCCTTGTCCGGCAGTCTGCATCCGGTATTGGAAACCATAATGCCGTACTCATCTTCCTCTCTGTTTATTTCCAGCCAGATTTTTCTTCCGTCTCCGTACTTGATTGCATTTTCGATAATGTTCTGGAGAACCTCCACCAGGCGGTCTGCATCTCCATATACCAGACAGTTGCTATAAGCACCTATTTTAAACCCAATCTGATTTAATGCCATCTTGTCCTCATAGTATTCCCTGATTTGCTCTAAAGCCTCTTTGATATAAAACTCTCTGTTATTCACATCAAAATGCAGAAAATCTTCATTGGAAGCCCTGACAATTTCTGAAATAAAGCCCTCTATTTCATCCACCTTTTCATTAATATTCTCTGCAATCTCCTGCTTTTTTGTCTCCTCCTTATAGAGGTTTTTACTCAATGCCTTAGCATACAGCTTGATTGCACTAAGCGGTGTCTTGATGTCATGGGACAGGGATAACAGCAGCATTTTCTTTTCTCTCTGCAGCTCTAATTCCCTTGCCTTATTTTCCTCCAGATTTTCCCGCAGCAAATCCATCCCCCATACAAACTTACCAAAAAACTTATCTTTGTTCTCCTGAAGAGGAATGGTCAGATTTCCCTTGGAAAGCTCATAAGGAATTTCAGAAAGACTATAGAAGGGCAGAAGAATTTTCTGTCTTATATATACGAAAAGTGCCAAAACCAGCCCCAGCATAATAAGTGCGATTCCATTTACCAGTATAATAATCTGCCCTTTTAACGTACTGTCAGAAAGGTAGGTGACCTTGTAATAGTAATCCCCTGTCGCAAGCACTACATAATCCTCCGGTTCCCGGCAAAGGAAATTTGCCACCTCTTCCTCTGTACTGCCTTTAAGCTCTATCACATACAGACCGGTTATCAATGGATACTCCTCTACACCTGCAAACTGCATAAGTTCCTCTAAATCGCCAGGTGCTTTTTGTTTTTCCTGCTCAAATGCAGCAACTGCCTTCTCTATTCTGTTAATAGATACCCTGTATTCCCTGCCTGCATTTTGAAAATTCTTCTGTGAAAGATAAATATTTACCAGACACATAAAAACGATAAAACCTATGACAACAAGGAAAGTCAGTCTGTTCATTTTCTTCATATTCTTATACTTCCTAAGCATTACCTGTCACTCAAAACGGTATCCCACGCCCCAGACGGTCTGAATCCGTTCCGGTTTCTTTGGATTTTTCTCCAGCTTTTCCCGAAGCCATTTGATGTGCACCGTCAGCGTCTGTGGCTCGCTGTCACTGTCAAAACCCCAAATCTTATTAAATAATTCCTCCTTGGGCAATACCTTCCCCTTATTTTCCATCAAATAAAGCAATAAGTCCAGTTCTTTTGTGGTGACCGATACTTCCTTTCCGTCTGCATACAGATGCCGCCCCACCTTATCCAGACGGATATTGCCATCCACAATTTCATCTGTGGTATATCTGCGCTTAAAAATCCCCTTTACCTTTGCCAGCAGAATGTCGATATCATATGGCTTTTCAATATAATCATCTGCACCCAGCAAAAGACCATTTAACTTATCCTCTTTGCTTTCCTTTGCACTGACAATAACAATCGGTGTATTGGCATGTTCCCGGATTTTACTGCATACCACAAAACCATCTATTCCCGGCAGCATAATATCCAGAATAATAAGCTTTGCCCCCTCAGCGGCATATACCTCCAACGCCTCCTCACCGGTTACGGCAAGATAGGTATCATATCCATCTGCTTCCAAAAAGTCTGCCAGCAGACCGCCAATTTCTTCGTTATCCTCTACTATGATGATATCTGCCATATTCCACCTGCTCCCTTATCAAATTTACCAGCCCATCTCTGCAAGCCAGTTATTTACTTTTCGTTCTCTGTCCCGCAGTTCCGTATCCCCCGGCATATCCTGTATTTTCCCAAGCTCTAATTCTCCCTTTATATTACCATCAACAATATACAAAATTCTACTACATTTTGCCGCTACCCGCATATCATGGGTTACCAGCATGATTGTCGTTCCCTCTGCATTTAATTTATTCAAAATACGCATAACCTCCTCGGAAGAGCTGTGGTTCAATGCGCCGGTAGGCTCATCTGCAAAGAGGACCTCTGGCTGGTTTATCAGGCTTCTGCAGATGCAAGCCCGCTGAAGCTGTCCACCGGAAACCTCCGTAATATCATTGTCCGCAATCTCGCTGATTTCCAGCTTTCTCATAAGCTCCCTGCAATACGCATTGATTTCCTGTCTGGTGCGGTTATTCTTATCAGACTGATACCCCGGTAGTAAAATGTTATCCATTACCGACAGATTCTTTAACATATACATCTGCTGAAAAATAAAACCCATGCTATTTAATCTTACCTCTGTTAATTCCTTCTGGCTTAAATCCGTAATTTTTTTATCCACCAATATAACTTCACCCGCTGTCGGGCGGTCCATTCCGGAAACGCTGTAAAGAAGTGTGGACTTACCGGAACCGGAAGGTCCCATAATGGCAGCCATTTCTCCCTGTTCCAACGTGAAATTGATATTTTTTAAAACATTATTCTGTCTCTTGTTAGTGATGTATGTTTTACATAAATCTTTTACCTGTAAAGCTTTAGACATAACTCTATTCTCCTTTTCCATACAAATTCTAAAACTGTGTACTCCATCATTACTCTATATTATTCATTTCCTGTGGCGATATCTTTCTTACCTTCAGCATGGTGATAACGCAGGCAATTATTGTTACCACAAACAATACAGCCGGATACAAAACATACACCTCCAATGGATTGATTTCAAAGGTAATCTTACTTGCCCCCATTATTTTAAACACCTGACCGGATGTAATCTGAGAAAACGGTGTTCCGGTGAGCGTTCCAATCAAAATTCCCACAAACAATACCAGCATAATCCGTTTTGTCTGCCAGCTTATAATGTTTCCGTCGGAAAAGCCAATCGCCTTTAACATTCCCATTTCTCCCTGCTCTCTGATTAGAAACATCTTCTGCATCAGTACCACCACTAAAACATTGATGATAATGACCATTACCAGAATAAAGGTCTTCTGAGGAATCAGCTGGTCAGAGATTCCTCCAATCATGCCGTCAATAAATTCCGTTACCGTCTCTACCCTTGCTTCCGGCATAAGCTTTTTTACCCTTTGCATTATTTCCGCAAGCTGCTTTTCATCCGGTTTTTCCTTTAACACTACCTGTGCACCAAAAGTGCCCATAGATGCAGAATAATCAAGCTCTGTCTCTTCCGGAAAACGTATCCCCTCTCCCATATTATTCATGGACTGATAAACAGCAGTAATCACATATGGTTTTTCTTCTTCTCCATTGGTAATATAAACGGTATCTCCTATTTTTGCATGAATTTTTTCTGCAACAACATGGGTTATGGCAATTTCATTGTCATACACCGGCGGTGTTCCCTCGTCATAAAAATATTGGTCTGTAGTCGTATTCAATCCCTGACTGCTAAGTGAGTTATAGGACGCTTCCCCCTTTCGTATTTTAAAACGAAAAACAACTTCCATTACTATTTTTGACACATCAATATTGTCGTCCTGTAAACCGGCTTTCATCTCCTCCAGATAATCATAATACTGCTGTTTATCCCCTGACAAAGTCAATTCTACACTTTTATCCTCATCAGTAATATAAAAATCACAGTCCGTTAATGCAAACCATGCACGAATATTCTCTGACCGAAGTGTATTAATGGTATTTACCGGCATAACGACCAGCCATACCCCAATAATTCCCGTCACCAGCAAAACCAGATATTTTCTGATTTCACTTAACACATCATTTCCTGCCAGGAAAGTAGTTGGCTTCATCTTAGAGCCCCCAAGCTTCAGGATTCCTTTTTTACGAAAACGTTCTCCGTTATTACCACTGCGAATGGCATCCATCGGTGAAAATTCTTTAATTTTTCCTGTTCCAAGATAAGCAAACAGTACCACAACTCCAACAATTAAAGCACTTACCCCAAACTGCATCCCTATTCCGTTGGCATTTTCATCAGCCACGATATTCTCCATTACCTTATCAAGCAGCCCCCGGCTAAATGGTATACTGGCCACAAACCCAAGTACTGCTCCAAAAACTGCTATGACAAAGTATTTTGAAAGATAAAGCCTCCGGATTGCCTTATCCTTTATACCAAGCGCTTTCATGATTCCAATTTCTTTGTAATCCTCATTTACTGTAAATATAATGGTAAACCGAAGCATAACCACGGAAATCAACACCAGACAGATACTGACCGCCATCAGGACAGCAGCTATGATGATATCCATTATAAAGGTAGTTTTTATTAAAGCTTTACCACCGCTAAACATTACACTAATTCCCGCATCATTATAATCCTGCTCAAAGCGCTCCAAATCATTACATTCTATTGAATACAGTCTTCCATACGGCAGACCGCTGTTCCCAAGCAGCTCCTGAAAATCCGTTTCACTGATAATATAACGGGATGTTCCCATCATGTCTGAGCCTAAGAAAGCATCCTTACAATACCCTTTTACCTCAAATCCCTTCCGATACCCATTGTCGGTATAGATATATAACATATCTCCCGGCTCTAAATCATTATCCCTCATGGATGTTCTGTTTAGATAAATGGTACCTTCATCCATTTCTGTAATAAGATGATCCTCCTCATCAAAGAAATTCTGCTGGGCTATCTGGCAGCTGCTTATTATTGCCGTGTTATTTAGCTCATACTTTTCACTTTTATCTGTTTCAAGATTCCCTTTGGATATGTAGAAAATATCATCTACGGAATACTTTGTTACATTTTCTGACTCTTTCAGAAAAGCCTCTGCCTTTTTGTCATCATCTGATATATCCTCCGGACTTCCTCCCTGTGTCACCAGAATATAATCCGATATACCGGCTTTCTCCATAAAGTAATCGGTTCCATTTATTCCCACTATCAGGTTATTGATACTTCCTGCAATTAATGTAGTGGCAAGAAAAATAAAAATCAACAGAATCAAATTCATGGACTTCTTATGTTTTAAATCTTTTTTTAATATCTTTAAGTTCATATACTACTCCTTTCCGTATGTTTTGTGCTGTGCTCTTATCTGCATGCTATGATAAGGGCATAGCAGAATGAAGCTTTCTTTCTCATTCTGTTGATATCATAAAATACAATTTATTAAATAATCCTTAAATGGATTTCAATAATTTGAAAAATAAGAAATAGCGCCCCTGCTCTGGTAAAGTAAGGCGCTATTCTTAGTAACTTATTTCGCTTTTCTTCTTAAACCGGCTTGGCATCCGTATCTGCCTGACCTGGTTTTTCAATCAATTTGCGAATCCCCTGAATTGCGACAATAAATCCAAGAATCAATAATAAAACTGCAAAAATTAATTGTAGCGTATTTCCAAGATTAAGACCTGTTGTAACAAATGCCTTGGATAATTTATAAATGGTAAGCCCTAATGCACTAAAAGTAACTGCCATCATAAATGCCATCGGGAACCACAACATAAATCCCTGACGTTTTGTTTTCTTTAAGAAAACAGCACAAGCCACTAAAGCAAGTACAGATAACAACTGGTTAGCTGAACCAAACAGCGGCCAGATTTCAGCATATCCCACCTTAGCTAAAAGATATGCAAGCACTAATGTGATAATCGTTGCAAAATACTTATTTGTCACAATTTTAAGCACAAAACCCATATTCTCCTCATCGGTATCTTCATCCATGAAAAACTCCTGGAAGGAAAGTCTTCCGACTCTGGCTACAGAGTCCAGAGAAGTCAACGCAAAGGCAGAAACTGCAAGGTTAATCAATGTAAATACCAGTGAATACGGAAGTCCCGCTGCCGATAAGAAATTAGCAATCGCTCCTGCAAAAATCTGTGGCTGTGTTGTAAATCCCTGTGCTTCTGCCTCGCCTTTTGCAAAGGAGGCAACCGCAACTAAAGCAATAACGGCTAACATACTCTCCATCAGCATGGCACCAAAGGATACAGGCAGCATATCTCTCTCATTTTTAATCTGCTTAGACGCTGTACCGGAAGACACCAGAGAATGGAACCCGGATACTGCACCACAGGCAATCGTAACAAATAAAATCGGAAATAAATATTGTCCATCCACATTAAAGCTTGTAACTGCTTCCAAATTACAGTCGGGATTTGCAACAAAAATGCCAATAACTGCCGCTATAATCATAAAAACTAACAAATAGCTGTTTAGATAATCACGAGGCTGTAACAGTGCCCAAACCGGAACAACACAGGCAATTAAAATGTAGATAAAGATAATAATATGCCATACCTCACGGCTCAAATACATTGGAAATGCAAGTCCAAGGGCAACTGCGGCAACTAACATTAAGATAGCAATGGCAGTATTTACCCATTTAGGCAGCTTCGCATATTTTAATATTATTCCAAGAACCACAGCTTCTACAATAAATAGCATAGAGGTAGTTGCCACAGCACCATTGGCTTCAATCTGCCCGGTAACAACCCCTGCCTTATCTACGCTAAACCCATTAAAAGTTCCCGCTACCACATCTGCAAAGGCAGCAACTACTAAAATACAAAATAACCAGCAAAATGCCAGGAATAATTTCTTACCCAATTTGCCTATGTATTCTTCTATGATATATCCAATTGTACGTCCTTTATTCTTGACGGATGCATACATAGCTGTAAAATCCTGTACCGCCCCAAAAAACACGCCGCCAATTAAAATCCATAATAACACTGGCAGCCAGCCAAATATAGACGCCTGAATTGGTCCATTAATCGGAGCAGCTCCTGCGATGGATGCAAACTGGTGTCCAAATACCACATTGGTATCTGCCGGAACATAGTCCACACCATCCTCCAGCTCATAAGCCGGAGTTTTTGCCTTTTCATCAATGCCCCATTTTTTTACCAGATAGCGCCCATATATTAAATAGGCGCCGACTAACACCACAATCGATATTACCATCATTAGTATACCATTCATCTTCTCTTCCTCTTTTCTTAAATATTTTTCACAAAATCATGCTTTGAGTTTAAGAGAAACGTATATGGCAAAAACGCATGCCGAATTATGTACATATTATGGGATATCTATCCTCATAACACAAAAAACCCCGCAGTTTCTTATCGAAACTGCAGGGGCGAAATAATCCGTGGTACCACTCTGCTTGTCATATGCTATGACCTCTCATTCGTTGTCTATCAACAACGTTCCCTATAACGTGGGTAAATCCGTCCTGACCTACTATATGTCTTCAGCAGGATGCTCCAGGGTGATGTTATAACTGCTTTTTATCGTTTCGCACCAGCCAACGACTCTCTGTAAAAAAGTAGAGGTTATAATGTGTCCCATTCATTGCATTTCTTTGTGCTATCTATGTTGTACTCCTTTACAAAGAAAATTTCAACTTTAAAATCAACTAAATTTCGTTAAAATTTTAAACATTTTTTGTGAATTTTTATATTCTAAACCTCTGTTTATCATTACCCACAATATTTGCCGGAACAATACAAAAAAGAAACCGCTCAAATTTGCATATCATTCTTTATGAATGCGATAATATTCCAAATTCCAAAGCAGGTCACATTTCCCTTGACAAACTTTCATACTCTTGTTATATTATTACTACGCCAGTCGTAGTACGACAGACGTACCAACGTCTAACGTAGGAAAATAACATAAAAAGAAAGGAGCCAACATGACAACAATCAGCAGCGATGTCATCCGCGGATATAATGATACCATTATTCTTTATCTGCTTTTAGGCGGACCGTCTTATGGTTATGAGATATCCAAACAAATCAAGACTCTATCCGCAGAAAAATACATTATCAAAGAGACAACACTTTATTCCGCATTTAACCGTTTAGAGAAAAATGGCTACATCGAATCCTTTCAGGATGAAGATATGTCCGGCGGCAAACGCCGAACCTATTACCGTATCACAGACAGCGGCAGGCAATATTACAAAGAAAAATGTGAGGAATGGATTCTTACAAAGGAAGTAGTTGAGCATTTTATTAAAAGTGAATAGTTGTTTTATTTATATTCAATAATAGCAAGCCTTGCTTGCTGACAAATTATTAAGGAGGTCAAATATGGAAACGCTTAAAAATTATTTGGAAAATATGTTTTTAAATCTGCCAAATACTCCAGAGGTCCGCAAAGCCAAAAGTGAGCTTTTACAGATGATGGAGGACAAATACACAGAACTTAAAAATGAAGGCAAAGCAGAAAACGAAGCCATCGGCATTGTTATTTCTGAATTCGGTAATCTGGATGAATTAGCAGAAGACTTAGGAATCAAAACCTATGTAGAGGAAGAGGTTTTACCGGAGGAAATGATTTCTCTGGAGGATGCAAAAAGCTATTTAAAAGACACAATAAAGCATAGCCAGCTCATAGCCTTTGGCGTACTGCTCTGTATCCTTTCCCCAGTACCGGTTATTTTTATGGATGCCCTTGCCGCAACCACCTCTTCTGATTCTGCAATCATTCGCACCGGAGCCCTTGCAATCCTTCTTATGTTTATATTCATTGCGGTAGCTGTTGCACTCTTTATCTTTGCTGGAACTACAACAAATAAATGGCAGCAAATCAAGAAACATACAGCAGGAATTGACTTTAGTGTTACGGATTATACAAAAACGCAGTTTGAAAGCATCAGGGGAAATCATGCCCTTTGCTTAAGCATCGGATGTATGCTCTGCATCTTGAGTGTTCTTCCATCCGTGTTCATTGATGCAATGCTTCCGACGGATTTCTGGTATGAATGTTCTGGTGCATTCTTTCTCATCCTGGTGGCAATCGGTGTATACTTAATCGTATTTACCTGTAACCGCAACGCTGGTTACCACTCCCTGCTCTCCCTAAATGCAAAGGGAACCATCGGCGGTACCCATGTACCGGAAAGTGCCAAAGAGGTGGAATATACAAACAAAACTATTGCGGCAATGAT
>JAXVOW010000302.1:0-64212 GCA_037301995.1 bacterium
CCAAACACCATTCCCACCAGTCTCACAACAAACGCCATCACCCAGGCAAGCACGCACTGTTCCACCACAATTGCCACTGCCCATTTACCTCCAAGCTCCCTCTTAATAGAAGATACGGCAGCAACACACGGCGTATACAGCAGACAAAATACCAAAAGGGAAGCCGCAGCCAACGGTGTCAGACATGCCAAAAGATTTTCTGTTGTTCCAAACAGGACAGACAACGTAGAGACTACGCTTTCCTTTGCCATAAAGCCTGCAATCAGAGACGTAGAAATCCTCCAATCACCAAATCCCAGCGGTGCAAATACCGGCGCAATCAGTCCCGCTGCCACCGCCAGAATACTGTCCTGGGAATCCGTTACCATATTTAAATGTAAATCAAAGGTCTGTAAAAACCATATTACAATAGTGGCAATAAAAATCACCGTAAACGCCCTCTGCAAAAAATCCTTTGCCTTATCCCACAAAAGCTGTGCCACATTTTTTGCCCCAGGCAGACGGTAATTGGGAAGCTCCATAACAAAAGGAACCGCTTCCCCCTTAAACATAGTCGCCCTGGAAACCAGTGCCACTAAAATTCCCACTACAATTCCGGTAAAATACAGTCCTACCATAATCAACCCGCTATACTTTGGGAAAAAAGCAGCGGTAAAAAATCCATAGATTGGAAGCTTTGCCGTACAGCTCATAAACGGTGTTAAAATAATCGTCATCTTGCGGTCTCGTTCCGACGGCAGGGTACGGCTTGCCATAACTCCGGGCACCGTACAACCAAATCCAATCAGCATAGGTACGATACTCCGCCCTGAAAGTCCAATCTTACGGAGCAGCTTATCCATAACAAAAGCAACTCTTGCCATATACCCGCTGTCCTCTAACAGGGACAGAAAAAAGAACAAGGTTACGATAATCGGAAGAAAGCTTAACACACTTCCCACACCATTAAAAATTCCGTCAATTATCAGTGAATGCAATACCTCATTGACATGCCACGCTGTAAGCGCCCTGTCCGTAACACCGCCAAGCCAGTCGATACCGGATTCCAGCAGTCCCTGAAGCCATGCACCAATGACATTAAATGTCAGGAAAAACACCAGTGCCATAATAACGGCAAATGCCGGAATTGCAGTATATTTTCCTGTCAGCACTTTATCAATTTTACGGCTTCTCTCATGCTCTTTCGTCTCCCGCGGTTTCACCACAGTTTCTTCTACAAGCTTTTTTATAAATACAAACCGCATATCCGCAATGGCTGCCGCCCGGTCAAGTCCTCTCTCCTCTTCCATCTGGCATATGATATGCTCTATCATTTCCTGTTCATTCTGGCTAAGCTTTAATGCCTCTAATACCAGCGGGTCACCCTCCACCAGCTTGCTTGCAGCAAACCGCACAGGGATTCCAGCTGCCACCGCATGGTCTTCAATCAGATGAATAATACCGTGCAGACAACGGTGTACCGCTCCACCATTGTCATCCTTATCGCAAAAATCTATCCGTCCCGGCCGTTCCTGATACTGTGCCACATGCAGAGCATGGCTTACCAGCTCATCTATACCTTCGTTTTTTGCTGCAGAAATGGGAACCACCGGAATCCCCAGCATTTCCTCCAGCTCATTGATATATACCGAACCGCCATTTCCCCGCACCTCATCCATCATATTAAGCGCCAGCACCATTGGTACATCCAGCTCCATTAACTGCATGGTAAGGTATAAATTTCTCTCGATATTGGTTGCATCCGCAATATTAATAATTCCTGTGGGCTTTTCCTTTATAATAAACTCCCTTGTCACAATCTCTTCACTGCTGTATGGAGACATGGAATAAATTCCCGGCAAATCCGTAACCAATGTGTTCTGGTTTCCCCGAATGGAACCACTCTTCTGCTCCACCGTCACGCCGGGAAAATTGCCTACATGCTGATTTGCCCCGGTTAACTGGTTAAACAGTGTAGTCTTTCCACAATTCTGGTTACCTGCCAAAGCAAAGGTCAGCTTTGTTCCCTTGGGCAGCGGATTCTCATCTGCCTTCACATGATATTTTCCACCCTCGCCAAGACCCGGATGCTCTTGGCGATGAGCCCGCTTTTCTTTACCATTTATTCTGTTTTTTCCGTTCCGCTTTCTATTATCTGTCTGGGAAACAGTCTCTTTTCCCTCTGCTGTCCCCTCTAAATCTCCTGCCTCGCTACTTCCGGAAGCCTTCACCGGTTCCACCTCTATCCTGGCTGCGTCTGCCAGACGAAGGGTCAGCTCATATCCATGTATGCGCAATTCCATGGGGTCTCCCATAGGCGCGTATTTCACAAGGGTAACCTCTGCCCCCGGTATGACACCCATGTCCAGAAAATGCTGCCTTAAGGAGCCCTCTCCTCCAACAACCGTCACCACCGCAGTGTTTCCCAATTCCAGTTCCTTTAATGTCATAATGCCACAGTCCTCTCAATTTATCTTCTGTAAGCCCCATGTAAATACTGTTCACTGACATGCTCTTACACATTGCTTATTGATATTTTTTATCATTAGCATAATAGCATATTTTCTGTAAATGGAAAACCCTGTTCTGCCTTCTCAGGCATATATAAAAACAGCTGTTGTTTAAGCTGTAATTCTCATTTCCAGCCATTTCCCCTGCTTATACCGGATAAATCCCGCAATTCCTGTAATGGTCCAGGTAAGCCCCGTGGCAAGCCACACTGCCCAGATACCAATGGGGAAAAATTTGACAAGAATAAATGAAAATCCAATCCGTCCACACACCTCTATTGCACCATTTATCATTGCATAAAATGTATCATTTGCCCCGTTTAAAAGTCCTCTGGTAATATAGATTAACCCGAGAGGGAAAAACATCAGACTTGTAATTTTAAGCCCGGTTGTACCGATTGCTATAACCTCCACTTCCTTCACAAAGCAGCCCACAACCAAATTTCCACCACAATAGCAGACAAACAGCATAATCAGACTTATAACCGCGGTAATCCATGCACTCTGTTTTAAGGCAGTCCGCACCCGGTCACTTTTTCCCGCCCCCATGTTCTGTCCCGTAAAGTTGGCGATTGCCATGCCAAGGGAATTGAACGGCTGCTGTACAAGCTGTTCCACTCTGGTCGTCACCGTAAAGGCACTGACTACCGCCTCGTCAAAGCCGTTAACAAACCTTTGCAATACAACACAGGAAACCGCAATCAGCATACTTTGTACTGCCAATGGCATTCCCACCTTAAAACAGAGCAGGCAGATTTTGTAACTGATTTTCAAATGTTCCTTTTTCAGCCGGAAATACGGATTTTTCGCCGCACCGTAGAGAAGACTGCCAACTGCGGAAATGCTTTGTGCCACAATAGTGGCATACGCCGCTCCCTTTACTCCCATTTCCATTGTTACCACAAACAAAAAATCCAGGGCAACGTTTATAATTGTCGCCACAATCAGAAAAATCAGCGGCGTTTTGGAATCCCCCAATGCCCGCATTACCTGGGCGGCGTAATTATATACCGCCACCGCAATTGTGCCGGCACAGATAATCTGCATATAGTCCACTGCATCCTGCAGCTGGCTCTTGGGCGTTTCCAGCAATTCAAGTACCGGTCTTGTGAGCAAAAAGCCCAAAACACTTAACAGAATACCTGAAAGTACCACAATATAAAATGAATTGGCAATGGTTTTCTTTACCTCTTCCTTATTCCCTGCACCAAAATGCTGTGCCACAATAATTCCTGCGCCGGATGCCAGCCCATTACAAAATGAAAAAAACAAAAAGGTCAGGGAACCGGTACATCCAATTGCCCCCAGCGCATTTGCCCCCTCATGCTGACCGACAATAGCACTATCCGCAACATTATACAATTGCTGGAACAAGTTCCCCAAAAGCATTGGAAGCATAAATTTTAGTAATAACGGTGTCACCTTTCCCTGCGTCATGTCTTTAACGAGCTGTGCCATAATGATATGCCTTCCTTTCCCACAATGATTTTTCATTTAAGCATTTCTCTAATATATATGCTATAATATTCCTATCAAAAAATTGTAAAAATCTATTCAGGAGAACAAACATGCACACATTATTTGAAGCGGCTGATACACTCAATATGCCATTTGAATGTTTTATTTTTGATACAGAAACAAACGCATTTCCCATCAGACCTCATTGGCACTATTTTGTAGAAATGATTTATATTTTAGAAGGAACAGCAGAAATGTACGATGGAGCAGACAAATATACCGTTCCAAAGGATGCTATGATTCTTTTTCACCCAAAGGCCATCCACTCCATTTTCTCTGCCAACGGTGAACCTGTAAAATATGCTGTTTTGAAATTTGATGTCAACCGCCTAAGCGCCACGCCGTCTTATTCACCAAAGCTAAACAGCATCTTAAAAAATGCAAGGGAAAAAAACATGCCCGTATGCTTTGACGCAAAAGTATGCGGACACATGGAATGCAAAGATTTATTTTTAAAATGCATTGAGGAGTTAAACCAAAAAAATTACGGATATGATTTATTAATCCAGACCTATCTGTACAATCTCATTATGAAAATCATCCGGCAATGGCAATACTCCGGCTTTTCAATAGAAAATAACCTGTTCCATCAAAATGCACCCTATGATATCGACAGTATTACCGAATACATTGACCTTCATATCAAAGACTGCCTTCAGGTAAATGAGCTTGCCCAGAAATGTGGGATGAGCTATTCCTGCTTTGCGAAAAAATTTAAGTCCATCTACGGAATAAGCTGTAAGACATATATTGAGCGGTTTCGGATTTTTAAGGTAGAGGACTTCCTGCTTTTCACCGATTTTGACTTGAATTATATCAGTCAGGAAACCGGCTTCTCGGACTGCAGTCATATGATTAAGAATTTTAAGAAATACCGCGATGTCACACCAAAGCAGTTCCGGTTGAGAAATAATTCTGCGATGTGAAGGTGACTGGGTTTTTACTGTGACAAAATAATGTCTGCGCCAGATTCATAGTTTTACTAATTTTCATCAATGAAAAACATATAGTTATAGTAACCCAAATCCATCACCTCTCCATCTATCACATCGTGCTGTCTGGCGTATACATTGTCACCAATATTTATATATGCATCATTTTGACCCGAAACACACCAGCTGGATGTTTTAAACATATCCCTTTCCCCGATTCCCAAATAATCCTCTCCACCGACCTGCCCATACTGGACATGTAGATAGAGCGGTGTTCCATCCTCTTTTTTATATTTCATATCCAACTGGATATCAAACTCCTGATTATCATCATAATAGATTTTACTGTCATAAATTGCCTGCTCTAATATAATATTACTGCAATCCACATTAGCCATCGAAGAGTCCTTTTTAACATTATCATACTTCTCCTTCGAGGTTATATATGCATCAACCTTTTGGGCAATCTTAGCTGCACATTCCTTCATTTCCTTTCTCTCCTGCGCACCTAAGCTCACATGAATTACTGTCTCTTCTGAAACAAATTCTGCGACCTCTCCATATCCGGAAATAATTACCCTGATATTTCCGGAGTTACTTCCAACAAAAAGCGATTGCTTGTCTTCGCTTACTTTAGCATCGTCGATTTCTGAATCAATTGCTAACTCTAATCTATAATCTCCCTTACATTCCACATCAACAATATCTGACAGTGCAAGTGTCTGTTCCGCTTCCACAATTCTTTGTCCCTTTACCGTAAGCCTGGGAACCTTATCCAGATAGCCTTTTACTGAAATTCCACACAACACCAGCAGCCCCAGTAAAATGCCGCCTGCAATTATCACACTGATTAATAATTGTTTTATTCTTTTACTCATTTTATCCCCCCCTATTAACCAATCCATATGTTTTCATTTTCATCAATGTTTACCGAACTCCAGTGTATCCAGTATTTTATAAATTTCCTCATCCTTCAGATTTTCAAAGCATATATATCCGTCATAGTCACCATATGCTATCATGACATATGTCCTTACCCTTTTCCCAGTACCATCCTCTGTAATCTCGTCCACCAGGGTAAAAACCTGACCGGATATAGATGTATAATCCCTTTTATTATTCGCGTTTGCAAGCTGGAGACTCCTGGTTAAATCCTCTGCAAGGTTTCCTGTCATAATTCCTTCACTTAGAAAAAAGCTTCCCCCGCCATATACAAAGCCTGCATTAATACAACGTTCTACAAAATCTTCTGTTTCTGTAACAGCATAAGTCACATCCTCCTCATTTTCATAGACCGTGTTAAACCAGTTATCAAGTCCGGAATCCTTTAGGGCAGTTTCATAATCCTTATATGCATAATATGTATTGGTTGCATATCCGTTTACAACCTCTACATCCTTAGAAATCCAATTCGCACTTTCGTTTCCTTCTTCATGCAAAACACTCTCCGTTGTAACAGGTTCCTCAGGTGCAGCTATCGCCTCATCATCTACATAATCCGGATTTCCAACCGAAATAGAATGCTCTGTGATAAATACTTTCCTAATAATACTGCTTGCAGCATATACTACCACACTGCCCATACAAATGACGGCAATGAGTGCCACAGCCACTTTGGGCAGCCACCATAGCCTTCTGTTTCCCTGCTGGTGCTTTGCACATTCAAGTATCTTTTCATTCATCTCCTTATCCGGATTATATTCAGCCGCAAAGGATTTTTCAATTAAAACGTCAATTTTATCTTTCATTCCTCATCAACCTCTCTTTGACCTTGCTCTTTGCCTGATGCATTCTGCTTTTCACCGTTCCGGCAGGTATTTTTAATACATCTGAGATTTCACTTATTGCCATATTTTCTTTATAATACAATAAGAGAACTATTCTCATTTTATCCGGAAGCATATCGATACACTCTCTTACCGTCTCGATTTCCTCCTGCCACAGCACCTGCTCCTCCACCGTCGGCATAGCATCCGCAAGCTGCTCTAAATCATTATCCTGGAAATAGATAATATCTGCTTTTTTCTTTCTCCAGAGATATTTCCTCTTTTGATTATTCCACAGATTGACCGCAATAGAAATAAAATAGGCTTTTGGATTTATTATCTCATCCACATGCGGCTTTTCACAAACAGTTAAAAAGGTCTGCTGATACAAATCATCTGCCTCATTTCTATTTCTTGTCAGATACACGCAAAAGGAATATATGTCCTTTCCGTAATCCGTTATGTATGCTTCCAGGATGTCTGACTTCATGCTTCTCCTCCGTAATTGACGTCAATACCAGGCTCTGATATAAGCCTTCACTTATACAGTTTCATAAGTTTAGAAAAGGTTCAACTTTTACTTTATCAATATTTCCCAACTTCTGAATATATTTAAATATCGGCAATGGCTTTATCTTTTCACATAACTAATGGACATGTTGTATATTTTAAAATATACAACATGTCCACCATCCTTGAAACAAAAAGTTAATTTTTATTTTCTCTTTACCGGAAGCCATATTCCACTCTCATAATCTGACGCCGCCATATTTCCTTTGGAATACCACTCAATATTCACATACATCGAAACGTCATAATCCGGATTTCCAGGCAGCCACTCCTTGAAAATCTGATTGTTAACCGCTTGCAGGGCTGTCGGCATGGAACCGACACACCGGAACTTTGCCCAATCCATATCCGGAAACTCATATACACTCATCCCCTCCGGCACTTCTTCACCGTGATAGTTTCCTGCAATCATATAGCGGAACTTTCCCTTTTCCTTCAAATCATCAATACTGATGCCATATTCTGCGATGGAACATTTCAAAATCATTTCTTCCACTTCGTTCTCCGGTTCCTTTCCTCTCCACAGGATTGGTTCTAAATATTTCTCATAGTATTCATTCCAGAATTCCGGAATTTTCTGCCAGGCATCTTCTGTAGAAAATACCTTTTCAAAACCAATCACCTTAAAACCATTCATTCTTTCAACCGTCACATCCATGTCATTTCCTCCTTTTATCTCTATCTTGATTTTCAGAGGCAGGAAGACCTTAATTTTAAGGGCATCCTTCTTAATCTGTGCCGGAGACACGCCATGAAACCGGGTAAATGCCTTTGTAAAGCTTTCCGGTGTTTCATAACCATATTTATACGCCAGGTCAATGATTTTCTCCTGACCCCCAATCACATCAAGTGCCGCCAAATACAGCCTGCGGTAACGAATATATTCGCCTACAGAATACCCCGTCATGATGCGGAATGCCTTTTGCAGATAAAATGACGAAATGTGCACGGATTCCGCCACATCATCTGCACTGATATCATCCAATAGATGTTCTTCCATATATGCAATTGCACTTCTCAGGCTTTCTGTCCACTCCATTCCGTTTCCTCCTTCCTCTTGACATGAGTGTAACGGATTTTCCATTTTTATTCCTGTCATTTTGTGGTTACATTTGTCCGGATTTTTTAAAATAAAACTTTTTCAATTACACCATTCTCCATATCATCAATACTATAAATATGCTCCATGACCTCGAATGTCTCTCTCAAATTATTTCTCGCACTCTTCCAGCCATTTCCATCTGTAAACCATACAAAAGTAAAGCCATCTATAGTATCCGCCTCCTGTGAAAGCAGCTTGTAGCTTCTTGCAGTTTCATTGAGCTTTGAACCGCCACCACCATAGAAATTTGTTTCAATACCATAAATCATCTTATCCGTTTTGATTACAAAATCAAATCTCTTAGCAGCCTTGCCCTGATTAGAAAGTGCAGATAAATCAATATTCCACTTTTTCTCTATGTCCTTCAGGTACATTTCCTTAAAATAATTTACCTCCCTTTCAAACCCTGCTGCCACAATGTACTTTTCAACCAAATCTTCCATCTGGTGGCCGCCACGATTCTTACGTCCATTAGAATCCAATCCGGTTTCGATTCCTAACGCATAATCCACTAGATTATTTACTAAGTGATTTGCAATCATATCAAACAATCCGGTCTTACGCATAAATACCTTATACTGTTCCACACCGTAATTCATCTTCTTGAAATTATACAAGAACGCACCTTTCTCATCCTGCGCATAGATTTCATATCCTCTTACCGCAAGAAGCAACGGTATACATTGCAATGTTTCCGGATATTTCATCACTATTCTTTCAAAGTCTTCCTCAATACTTTTTGAACCGATTAAGGAATTCAATATATTCAATTCCACCTTAATTTCTTCTACATTTCTTACAACCTTTTCAAAATCAATATAGTAATCATAACTTGATATACTGGGTCTGAACTTACTCAGCCATTCGTCAAAATTCCTATTCCTCATTTGCTGCCTTCTCCAATCTTTTCCTGGATATCTCCAAGTATTCTTCACTTACGTCTATTCCGATAAACTTTCGTCCAAATCGCACAGCCTCTACTCCAGTAGTTCCCGAACCACAAAATGGATCCAATATAACCTGTCCTTCCTCCGTTGATGCCAATACAATTCTTTCCAGCAAATATTCCGGTTTTTGTGTTGGATGCTTTCCTTCCTTTTTTTCGGAAGGCTTGGTCAATGAACCTGTCCACACATCCTTCATCTGCTTTCCACCATTCATTTCTTTCATTTTCTGATAATCAAAAAAATGCCGAGACTTCTTTTCATTCTTCTTTGCCCATAAAATGGTTTCCGTAGAATGTGTGAAGCATCGACATGCTAAGTTTGGTGGTGGATTTGTTTTCTGCCATGTAATGTTATTAATTATCTTGAAGCCTTCCTGCTCCAATGCCATACCAATCGAATATATATTGTGTAATGTTCCCGATATCCAAATCGTGCCGTTCGGCTTTAGTACCTTCTTACATAACTTAATCCACTTTCTGTTAAACTTGTGTTTGTCGACCACGCTGATTCCACTTTCTGAAAGCTTATCCCATGAGCCTTTATTTACTGAAACCATCTTTCCACCCTGGCAGGTAATGCCGTCATTACTTAAAAAGTAAGGTGGGTCTGCAAATATCATATCTACAGATTCCGGTTCCATTTTTGTTAGAATTTTAAAGGAATCACCTAATATCAGCTGTGATTCTTCTGTCTCGAAATATAATGGCACTCTTTTTGTAAATAAGTTCTCCATTATCTCGACTCCTCTAATAATTGCATATAATTACTTCTTTACCAACTCTATTGGATGCATCTGAATTAATCATACGTTTTACACTTACAACATCTATTTTATAGCCTTTGTTACCATATAACTCATTTATCAGCTCTGTATTGTGATTTGTAAGCATACAATAGCAGCCTCTGGCTGTCAATTCATCATAAAGCCGTGCCAGGCGCTTGTGACTTTCTACATCAAATCCCTCTTTTGTGTATGATTCAAAAGAGGTAGGATTCAATGGCGCATATGGACTGTCCAGAAATATAAAATCTCCCGTCTTTGCATTCTTACAAGCATCTTGAAAATCGCCGTCTATAATAGTTACACTTTGTAAATACTTTGAAACAGCCATAATAGCCTCTTCATCAACAGATGCCCTGCGACTATTGTTGTATGGGACATTAAACAACCCCTTACCATTTACCCGATACAAACCATTAAAGCAATGCTTATTGATAAATATAAACAATGCCGCCAATTCCACATCATATTCCGCCTTCATCAGCTTATCATTATAATGCTCCCTGAGAGAGTAATAATACGCCTTACCGTCCTCCCACATTTCCTCATCAAGCTTGTTTACCGCCTTTAGAAATACTTCCGGTACATTACATATCTGCTCATATGCATTTATCAATGCCTTGTTGATATCATTTATCAACGCATTTTCAGGCAGCAATTCAAATATTACTGCACCACCACCTACAAATGGCTCATAATAATGATTATACTTTTCAGGCATTCTCTCCTTTATCTGTGGAAGCAGCTGACGCTTACCGCCAGCCCATTTCACAAATGGAGCGACACTCGAATTACTCATTCTGCTTCCTCTTCTCTATGTCCACAAAAGGACAATCTTTTACATATCTATTATACTTGCAAACATACAAAATAACAACAAAACTTTCACTCTCTGCAAATTAATCTACTTTTGAAATACATTATGCTGTTCCTTAATAATAATCTCCTTATTCACAAAGCCTGCCTGCAAAAAGCACTCCATCATACGAAAACCTAACGGAATAACCTTTCCATATTTTCACTATAAGTGAATTTATATAGTATGCATCTTATGAGATAATATTCACAAATAATGAAAGAGGTTTTCTTATGCATTTCAAAAATGATACTGACCTATATCGTATTATAGGCACAAATATAAAACATTACAGGAAACATGCTAAATTAACCCAAGTACAACTTGCAGAACAAGCTAAAATCAGCATCAGCTATCTTTCTAAAATTGAAGCTGCGGGATGTAATAAAAGTTTATCTATATCTGTGTTAAATCAGATTGCTAATGTACTTGATATTGAGATTAGTAAATTTTTTCAGGAGGTATCTACTTATGACACAGATAATTGACTTTTTACTCCCTTTAGGCGACCGAATTACTATGCGTGAAAACTTAATTCAGGCTTTTTTACATGAAAAACCCGGTACTGGAATTGGTAATAATGCATCTCGTTACCAATACAATGTTGAATGTTTTGGCGATTATGGCATTTTTCTCAAACGTCCCACTCAGCTAAATAAGGGATTTGATTTTACTGTAAATATTGACGGTCTTTTTTTCAAAAAAAATCGTCGATATTCCAATCCAAGTCATCAGGACATCATAGATGCCTTAACTGATTGTAAGATCAATTTTCCTCGCACATATCCTTCCATCGCACAAAAACTACAACAAATATACGATTGCAAACCTGTTTCCTTGGTCTCATCTGGTGCAACTTTCCATGATTATGCTGGTAATGAACACCCTATTGAAATCATTTTATTAGCTGTAAAATGGTTATTTATGGAACAGGATTGTGCATATTGGAATTATTCTGGACGTGCTATGTTCTATGGTGTTCTGCAGGAAAATAGTCTAATTTATTAATATTTATACAACATAGGAGCACCCAACAATTGGATACTCCCCTTCTTTTAGGTTAAGGAACTTGTAACAAAAAGGACATTCCCAGATTCCTCTGAAAATGTCCTATACATATCATTGATATCTTCGTTTCCGAAAAATTATCTCTTGGAGAACTGTGGAGCACGTCTTGCTGCCTTCAAACCGTACTTCTTTCTCTCCTTCATACGTGAATCACGAGTAAGGTAACCAGCCTTCTTTAATGCCGGACGGTTCTCTGCGTCTGCCTCTAACAATGCTCTTGAAATACCATGACGGATGGCACCAGCCTGACCTGTAAATCCACCACCGCGAACGTTTACAAGTACATCATACTTACCAACGGAATTAGTCACAACAAATGGCTGGTTTACAATCAGCTTTAATGTCTCTAATCCAAAGTAATCATCCATGTCTTTTTTATTAATTGTAATCTTACCTGTACCAGGTGTTAAATATACTCTTGCAACACTGCTTTTTCTTCTACCAGTTCCGTAAAATTTTGTTGTTTTAGCCACTGCTTTGTCCTCCTTAATTAATACTTAATCTCTAATGTCTTAGGCTGCTGTGCCTGATGATTATGTTCCGGACCAGCATATACATGAAGCTTGGTAATCATCTCCCGGCCTAAAGGTCCCTTTGGAAGCATACCTTTAACTGCTTTACGAATTACCTCTTCTGGCTTCTTAGCTAAAAGCTCTTTTAATGTTGTCTCCTTCAGACCACCTACATAGCCTGAATAATTATAATATACCTTCTGGTCTAACTTCTTACCAGTTACTTTAATCTTATCTGCATTTACAATAATCACATAATCGCCAGTATCGATATGTGGAGTAAAGATTGGCTTATTCTTTCCTCTCAAAATACTTGCGACTTCTGCTGCTAAACGTCCTAATGTATGTCCTGTAGCATCAACTACATACCACTCTCTGTTAATTGTTGATGGGCTTGCCATATAAGTCTTCATGGTGTTCCTCCTTAAAATAATCCAAAAAATTTCAGTCTTATGCACGCACTCACTAAGTTCATTGCAATGTCCGAAACAAATTCCCTATCCACGTACAAATTGACTTCTTCTATCATCACTCATTGTCTCAATTGAAGTGGGTTTGACAATTGAAAACCAAGTGATTTCAAAACTATACAAAACCGGGGCTAATGGTATTTGCACAGTCTTTTCCTATCGTCACAGTTAACTATTATATTATAAATAAATATTAGTGTCAACGAAAAAATCCAGAAAAATCATGTTTTTTCCTATGTTTTCCACAATCCACAAAATATATGAAAATGTTATCAACATCTTGTAGAAGTATTTCTATAAATATTCCACTTCCACCAGTGTCAAACCGCATGCTGCCGCCTTGTGTCCTGCCCTTGTACGGTCCTTTGCCTCAAGAATCTCCTTTACCTGCTCTGGCGGAATCATCCCCATTCCTACTTTCATAAGAGAACCCACAATAATTCTTACCATATTATAGAGGAAACCGTTTCCATTCATGCGAATACGAACCATATTCCCCTCTCTCATAACATTTATATAGTAGATTGTCCGCACTGTGTTATCCACGTCCTCTTTGGGTGTGCAAAAGCTCTTAAAGTCATGCTCTCCCACAAGATAATCCGCTGCCTGCTGCATCTTTTTCTCATCTAAATGATAGTATACAAAATGGGAATACAGCCTTACCATGGGGTCTGGAAACTGTGCATTGTATATCCGGTACTCATATGTCTTTCTTGTATCACAATATCTCGGGTGAAAATCCGGCGCCACCTCTTCTGATTTCTGAATCCGGATGTCATCTGGAAGCAGATTATTAATAGCATAACTGATTTTCTCCGGAGGCATTGTGACATCCGCATCAAATACCGCCACATTTCCCATGGCATGTACACCGGAATCCGTTCTGCTGGCACCGATAACGGTTATTACCTCACCAAAAAATTTACTCAGGGTCTTGTTCAACACTTCTTCTACCGTTATTCCGTTTTTTTGAATCTGCCAGCCACAGTAATTGGTTCCATCATATGCAACCGTGAGTTTAATCCGTTTCATATATCCTGTCCCGTCTGTCTATTTTTCTATTCCCCTAGAAATTTCTGCAATACACGAAGAAGCTCTTGTGTATCAATTGGTTTTGCAACGTGCGCATTCATGCCACAGTTCAGACACTCCTGTATATCACTTGAAAAAGCATTTGCAGTCATGGCAATAATCGGAAGCTGCTTATCCTGACGCTCCAATGCACGAATCGCCTTTGTTGCTTCATATCCATCCATAACCGGCATACGCAAATCCATTAATATTGCATCATAGAAACCGATTTCTGCCTCTTCAAACTTTTCCACACATTCCTTTCCATTTACTGCCCGTTGCACTTCAAATCCAAAGGATGAGAGAATCTCATTTGCAATTTCCCAGTTAATGTCAATATCCTCTGCCAGCAGAATCCGTTTTCCGGTAAAATCTACTTCTTTACTCTGTTTTTCATCTGGCTTATCCTTCTTTCCCTCTACATACTCAGCCAAACGAGAGTACAATGTGGATTCAAACAGAGGCTTGGAAATAAACCCTTCAATATCAGCCGCCTGAACCTCCTCTTCAATATCGCTCCAGTCATAGGCAGAAATCAAAAATACAGGTATTCCCTTTCCCACTCTCTTCTGAATTTCCTGAATGGTCTGTAACCCATCCATCTTCGGCATCTTCCAGTCAATCAAAACAAAATGGTAATCCTCGTTTTTCTTATGCCTCTCCTCTATCATCTGTATAGCTTCTCTGCCATCTACAGTCCAGTCGGCATGCACACCAAGCTCATCCAGATTGTCGGCTGCACTGGTACAGAGCTGTTCGTTATCATCCACAACTAGTACATTCCATTTCGGCAATACCATCTCAACCTGTGCCTCTGCTCTTTTCAAATCCAGAATGATATGGAACTTGCTTCCCTTTTCCAGCTCACTTTCCACTTCAATCGTGCCCTTCAGAATATCAACAATTGCCTTTGTAATTGCCATTCCAAGACCAGTACCATCAATATTCTGTACCTTTTCCGAGCTTTCTCTTGTAAAGGTATCAAAGATATTTTTCTGAAACTCCTCTGACATTCCAATTCCGGTATCCTCTACCAAAAGATGGGTTCGTACATACTCCGCCCCCATCGGTGACTCTTCCTGATATACATGCACATCAATTCTGCCCCCCTCCGGGGTAAACTTGAGTGCATTAGAAAGCAGATTTAACAAAATCTGGTTCAAACGCGTTCCGTCACAATATATATTTTCTGATATAATACTGTGGATATAAATATCAAAAAACTGATTTCTGGCTTTTATTTGTGGCTGCACAATGTTTACAATATCATCCATTGTCTCCCGCAGGGAAATCTGACTCATATTCATAGTCATCTTTCCACTTTCAATTTTCGACATATCCAGTACATCGTTAATCAAACCCAGCAGATGCTTGCTGGACAGCTTAATTTTTTTCAGGCAGTCTTCCACCCGCACCGCATCCTGTTTGTTTTTTAACGCAATCTCCGTCATTCCGATTATGGCATTCATCGGTGTCCGGATATCATGACTCATGCTGGAAAGAAAATCACTTTTTGCCTTGTTGGCATGTACCGCCTCTTTTCTTACCTGGTCAAGCTCCCTTACCTGTTGCTGCGACAACCTGTAATACAGCACAAAAATGGCAATCATACATATCAAAATCACTGTCAGCGACCCTATAATCACCACTATACGCAGATTATCCAGTTTAACAATGGGTTCATTCAAAACCCCACCCTGCATAACCGTAATCAGATACCAGGTAGCTTTTCCTGGAAGTGGAGCACAGTAGATATATCTTTCTTCTCCATCAACCATAATTTCCGTGCCGTATTCTTCTCCATTGTCCATAGCCTGCCTTAATTCCCTGGCATAATCATCCGTATCTTTTCCCTTAAGCTTTTCAAATTTCTCCTCAATACGCTGAAAATAATTATTTCTGAATTCACCGGAGCTGCGGATAACGAATACACCGTCTTTATCAATGATATGGCTATATGCATTTGCTCCCGTATCATCCAAAAAAAGGGCCTCATCCAGATACTCCATAGAAATACCTGCCACTAACAGAACACTGCTGCTTCCATCCTCCAGAGGATAATGTGCCGGTTTCCCCAAAAGGAGAATCGTCTCTCCATTTTCATCAATTCCCCTTTTTATAACATTTTCACTGGTCTGTAAAAGAGTCTCGACATCATCTTCACCAGCAAACTTCACATCTCCTCCATATATGGACTGCAGCTCACCAGCCTCTGTATAAAATCCCAAATAAACAAAATTTCTGACCTCAGCACTTTTCTGGAGCTGATTTAACATATATTGTCCATACTGTACAGACTCTTCCGGCGTTCTCTTCATAACCCCATCTACCTGTTCCAGACGCAAATTAACAATTGACTGGAATTTCTGCTGAATCTGTTTGCTCATCTCCGACATATAGATTTCGCTCACCTCTACAACAGATTCTTTTGTTTTCTTGGACATAAAATAAGCCAGCCAGATAAATACTATAATGCATATAATTATAACACCGCCAAAGCTCCATCCTAATAATTTTTTAATTCTCTTATCATCCATTGTTATCTTTCCTGTCCCTATTGTCATATGTTTTATTCATTATTTGCCAAAGAATAATAGCGGATAATATCCCATTTACAGCTTGTAAGCAACGAAAAAACCTCTTCACTCACAGCACCTTTATCCTGCTCAAGCTCCTTTATTGCATAGTCAAACTGTATCTCTCCATGGTCACGATATTTAAAAAATATACTGTCAAACTTATCAGTCAGTCTGCAGATTTGGGTATAAACCAGATTATTTTCTCCGACGATTTTGTGTGGGAATCCCGTTCCATCATACCGCTCATGATGATGTACACAGATATCCGAACATATCTGCACGAAATATCTGCAGTGCTTTGAATAATTCAACTGTATAATATTCGCTCCCGACACCGTATGGCTCTGGCAGCCTTCCCTATCTGCCTCATCCTGCTTTATCATTTTAGGAAATTTACTGGGAATAACCATATTTCCTATATCGCAAAAATAACCGGCATTACTGATTATTTCTATATGCTTCTCATCAAACTCTTCCTTTTTTGTGACGCGTGCGTATTCTTCTAATAAAATTTTCATCAAATCGGTAATACGCTGATAGTGCCCGCAATCCTGACCTGCATTTGTCAGATAACTATTGTAAACCGACTTCAAGTCCGATATGTATCTCTGGGTTTCCTCAATGTCCTCTTCCGTTAAATTGTAGTCAGAGACAATTCCAAGCTTGAGCCTTAATCTTTTTAAGATATCCTCCCTCTCGAAAGGTTTTCTGATAAATTCAGATATATTAAACTGTGTCGCCTTCTCTACATTATCCCTTGTCGCCTCCGCTGTAACCAGAAAGACAGGGACATTCCTTATATTGTTCTCCTTCATCATCCGCAGTACACCGAATCCGTCCAGAACGGGCATGGAGACATCAAGCAATATCGCATCCAGAGAATCTGTCTGTTTTAATATAATTTCCAATGCCGCATAACCACTGTCCGCTTCAATAATATTAAATTCCTTCCAAAGAATATTCTTCAGTATTGCCCGGTCTATTTCCGAATCATCAACAATTAATAATGTTTTATCATTTTCCGCCATAAACAAACCTCCAGCTTGAAAAGCTGCTCCTCCTTTTCCCGTTATTACGTTTGACCTACTGTCTCTTCTTTACCTTATCCATAGAAGCCTCAAACGCCTTAAGCACCTTCGGATTAAAGGCTCCACATTCACCGTTAAATATCATCTGTACAGCAACCTCATGGCTGAATGCCTTTTTGTACACACGCTCCGATGTTAGTGCATCATAGACATCCACAACGGATACCACCTGTGCCCAAATGGAAATATCATCTCCCTTTAAGCCATCCGGATAACCCCTTCCATCCCATCTCTCATGGTGATGCCGGCAGATATCATAGCTATAATTATAAATATCCTCATCCATCATATCGGGAATCTTCTGGAAAATCTCACAGCCTTTTACTGTATGCTGTTTCATAATCTCAAATTCCTCTTTGGTGAGTCTGCCCGGCTTGTTTAAAATATTATCCGGAATGGAAATCTTACCCACGTCATGCAATACAGAGGAAATGACGATTTTATCAATCTCACTTTGGGGCAGATGATACTCCGGATACATATCACTTACTTCCTTCATCAGTATTTTTGTAAGACCACGGATTCGCCTTACATGTTCTCCGGACTCACAGTCCCTGAATTCAATAACTGTAGCCAGCATTTCTATCATGGATTGATTCATGCGGCTAAGGCGTTCCACCTGCTTTGCCACAATGTCCTCCAGCTCATTTTGATAACCGTACAGCTCAATCACGTTATTAATTCTATGCTTCAGGAAATGGGTCATAAATGGTTTTCTAATAATATCAATTGCACCGAGATTGTATCCCTCCAGCAGCATTTCCTGACTGTCTGCAGCTGTTATCAGAAATACCGGAATATTTTTAATTTTTCCAGTTGCATTCATGTCCTTAAGGACATCCAGACCATTTACATCAGGCATAACCAGGTCAAGCAAAACAGCAGAAACTACAGCTCCTCCATTTATGAGTTCAATCGCCTCTGCGCCACCGCATGCTTCTAAAATATTGTACTCATCTTTAAAAATCTCAGCCAAAATCGCACGGTTAATTTCGATATCATCTACAACCAATATCGTTTTTTTATCCATCTTAACCTCCATACCTATCTAAAAACTGCCACACCTGACATACAATCAAAAACAACTAAGTATTACACATACTTTTCAATACAATTCAGTATCTCTGTCTGAACAGACTGAACATTTTTCAAAATCTCCTTTGCCTGCTCCGGCTCTCCTGCACGAAGCAGCCTTACAACCTCAGCATATGCCTCATATATCGGCGTAACGGAAAGATTTCCGGCGGAACCCTTAATTGCATGTGCGACTTCTATCACATCTCCATAATTTTCACAATCAAAATCCGGATTAACCGTTGATTTTTTCATCATATCCAGAAATTTAAAGAGCATTCTTTCATAAAGCGAAGCATTCCCCATAAGACGCTCTACACCCTCATCGACATTTACGCCCAGATTTTTCAATTCTTCAAGTAAATTCATCAATAATAACTCCTTTCGTTTTTATTTTGAAACAATGTCTCATTTTCTTAAGTTCTCTTATAAAAAAGTTTGTTATATAACTTTATCCATGGTAACAAAACCCTGCATAACAGGGTTATTATCATGGATAAATATTTTATTAATGTAAATAAATCACTACATTGTCATTATATGAACGCAATTATAAATTGTACACTTAAAATTATAGCAAATAAATTACAAACATTCTTATATATTCTAATATAAATGCCTGTTTTTGTCAACAAAACAGGTTTAAACAGGAAAATTTTCCCAATTAAAATTTTATTGTCAGAACTACCATCACAGCCAGATAAATCGTCACAAAAAAATAGGCAATGAAATCCTGTCTGCGGTACTGCAATGGTTTCATTTTGGTTCTTCCCTCTCCTCCATGATAACATCTGGCATCCATGGCCAGCGCCAGTTCATTGCTCCTTCTTACTGCAGATACAAAGAGAGGAAGTATGATTGGCATCAGCTTTCTCAATCTTGCAAGCAGCTTCCCTTCCTTAAAATCAATTCCTCTCGCCATCTGCGCTTTCATAATCTTGTCAAGCTCCTCTACCAGAATCGGCACAAAACGAAGTGCAATGGACATAATCATTGCAAACTCATGTACTGGTACATTCAATTTTTTCATCCAGCCTAACATTTTCTCCAGACCGTCAGTCAATGCATTGGGAGTTGTGGTATAAGTCATCATACTGGAGCCAATAATCATAAACACCAGTCTCAGCCCCAGATACACAGCAGATATCAGCCCCGCTTCCGTAATCCGGATAAATTTCCACTGGAATATAACTGTGACACCTTTAACAGTGAACAGATTAACCACAATAGTAAATAAAATAATCATTGCCAGCGCCTTTAGACCCTTTAAAATAAACTTAAGGGGCACCTGAGACAATCTGATATATACTGCCAACATCAAAAAAGCTGCCAGATAGAGAAAAGGATTTCTGGGGAAAAACAAGGTTATCACATACACCAATGTAAATATGATTTTGACCCGTGGATCCAGGCGGTGGATAACAGAATCCGTATTATAAAATTGTCCAATTGTCATATCCCTAACCATAGCTTTACCCGACCCTTAACTTCAGCAGTTCCCCACAGATATCTACCCGTCTGCAGTTCGTTGTATCCACATCAATCCCCACATTTTTTAAATTATGCAGAATTTTCATTCCCACTGGTGCATTAAGCCCTATCCGCTCCAGTTTTTCCACCTGTTCAAACACCTCCCAGACAGCCCCATCCATACATTTTCTCCCCTGCTCCATAACAACTACCCGGTCTGCATACTCTGCAACCTCTTCCATGGAGTGGGAAACAATTACAATGGTTATCCCCTTCTCTTCCTGCAGTTCCTTTAACATGGAGAGTAAGTCTGCGGCTGAGAGCGGGTCCAGACCTGCAGTAGGCTCATCCAGCACAAGATATTCCGGCTGCATCGCCAAAATACCTGCAATTGCCACCCGTCTCTTCTGTCCTCCCGACAGCTGTAACGGCGATATATCATAAATGGTATCTGGCAGCCCCACCGCATTTATCGCCTCATAGGCCCGTTTTTGCGCCTCTACCTTTGGAATATCCATATTTTCCGGGCCAAAACATACATCCTTTTCCACTGTTTCGGCAAACAGCTGGTACTCCGGATACTGGAATACCAGGCCTACCTTCTGCCGTAATTCCTTAATGGAAAAATCTTTATCTGCAATGTCCTGTCCGTTAAAATATACATTTCCTTCTGTGGGCAGGCAGAGCCCGTTCAAATGCTGCATCAAAGTAGATTTGCCGGAACCGGTATGTCCGATGATTGCAACAAATTCGCCCTTTCCTATTTCAAGATTCACATTATCCAAAGCAATATGCTCATTCACAAAGCCTTTATCATATACATAGCTGACATGATTTAAGAGAATCCCTTCAGACAAGTTTTTTTTATTGGAATCTCTTTTTACAGCATCCGTTCCCTGATGATTTTCCCCGGCATTTTTGGGGTTCTGAACCGGCATTTTCCCAATATTGGCATATTTTCTGCATAACAGGTCGGTTAACTCGTCCTCATCCTGAAGCTTCATGCCCTCTTCTTCTGAAATAATTTCCTGCCCAGCCAGAAAATTTAAATACTGGTAAAATACCGGAAGGCTCAGTCCGCACTCCTCCAGCATCTGTTTTTTGGCAAAAATCTGTTCTGGCGTACCTTTATCCACTACCCTGCCATCCTTCATCACAAACACCTTATCTGCCCATAACACTTCATCCATATGGTGGGTAATCAATATAATTGTAATTCCCTTTTCTTCCTGTAGTGCCCTTGCCACAGCAAGCATCTGTCTCCTTCCAGCAGGGTCTAACATGGCAGTTGCCTCATCAAAGATAATGCATTTTGGCTCCATCGCAAGCACTCCAGCAATCGCCACCCGCTGCTTCTGCCCGCCGGACAGATGATTGGGAGACTGATTCCGATATTTTTCCATCCCGGTATCTAAAAGGGCTTGTCCCACCCGGTTCCAGATATCACTGGTCGGCACGCCAAGGTTTTCCGGTCCAAAAGCTACATCCTCCTCCACCAGATTCGCCACAATCTGGTTATCCGGATTCTGGAACACCATACCTGCCGTCTGGCGGATTTGTAAACGCACTTCCTCATCCTCTGTGTCCATGCCATCCACAATTACCTGACCCTCTCCCGGCAGCAGCAACGCATTCAAATGCTTTGCCAGGGTTGACTTGCCGGAACCATTGCGGCCTAAAACGGCTATAAATTCCCCCTGTTCCACATCAAGGGAAACACCATCCAATGCCTGTATGAGTTCCGCCACATTTCCCTCATCATCTCTTCTGAAATATTCAAATGTGAGATTTTTGATATCAATTAGTTTCATCTATGTTATCCTTCTACTGTAATTCGCTACTTTATACAATTTCATTGCCTGTCCTTCCAAGATATCCGATAACTATTATGTACGAAAGAACTCACACAACACAACCCAGGAAAAGGAATATCCTCCTTTTCCTGGGCTCATCCAGCAATTTCTCTATTTACTCCCCTAATAATTTCTCCACAGAAGCAAGCTTCACACAAAGAGTAAAAATCTTTGTAGCATCTACCATCTCTTCCGGTGTTGGGAAAGTAGGTGCAATACGGATATTAGAATCCTCCGGGTCATTTCCATAAGGATAGGTTGCACCTGCACCGGTAAGAACCACGCCAAGTTCCTTACACTTTGCAACAATGGATTTTGCACATCCCGGCATGGAATCAAACGAGATAAAGTATCCTCCTCTCGGCTTAATCCAGCTTCCGATTTCCAGTCCCGTAAGCTCGGAATCTAAAGTGTTAAGCACAGCCTCAAACTTTGGACGAATAAGCTCTGCGTGTTTCTTCATATGAGCCTTTAAGCCATCTATATCCTTAAAGAACCTTGCATGACGTAATTGGTTGATTTTGTCATGTCCAATAATCTGTGTTGTCATAAACTGCTTAATATACTCAATATTTTCAAGAGAGGTAGCAATTGCAGATACACCGGAACCAGAAAAGGTTACCTTCGAGGTTGAACCGAATATATAAACCATGTTCGGATTCCCCGCCTTTTCACACTCATCCAGAATGTTTAATATTTCATCCTGAATATCATCATATATATGATGAACACAATATGCATTATCCCAGAAAATACGGAAGTCCTCCGCAGCAGGCTTCAGGTTTGCAAACCGCCTTACCACTTCATCTGAATAGGATATACCTGTCGGATTGGAATACTTTGGCACACACCAGATTCCTTTTACAGCAGCATCATTATTCACATACTCCTCTACCATATCCATATCCGGTCCATCTTCCTTCAACGGAATATTAATCATCTCAATTCCAAACAATTCCGTAATCTTAAAATGTCTGTCGTATCCCGGAACCGGACATAAAAATTTAACCTTATCCAGCTTACACCACGGTGTAGAACCATTCACACCCATAAGCATGGAACGGCACACTGTATCATACATGATATTCAAGCTGGAATTACCACATACGATTACATTGTCTTTTTTTACCTCCAGCATATCAGCCATCAGCCGTCTGCATTCACCAATGCCATCCCAGTCCCCATAATTTCTGGTATCATTTCCCAGCTCAGTCCGCATATCTGACCCACTGTTAATCACATCCAGCATCGGCATAGATATTGCCAATTGGGAGACACCGGGTTTCCCTCTCGCCATATTAAGGGAAAGCCCCTTTGCCTCTGCTGTCTTAAATTCTTCCTCTAAGCCTGCCTTTAATGTTAAAAGCTCTTCACGGCTCATATCCTTGTATGCTTTCATAATATAATCTCTCCTTATATTTATATATAAAAATCTATCCAACTTATTTATTTTATCACACATTTTCCATTGTTTCTACCCCGTAATGCAACAATAGGGGACTGCGAAACAGTCCCCTATTAGATAATCCTACATTATACCTTATACTAACTCGATGATAACTTCCATAGCTGCATCACCCTTACGTGGTCCAATCTTAATGATTCTTGTGTAACCACCGTTACGACCTGCATACTTAGGACCATACTCATTGAATAACTTCTCCGTTAAATCAACCTTCTTGGTTCCTCTCTTTTTGCCTGCAGCTTCAGCCGGAACTTCAACAACCGGATAAAGAACCTTTAACATCTGTCTTCTTGCATGCAACTTAGATGGCTGATCCTTCTTTACAGTCTTTTCAACCTCATCATAAACAGTAACCTTCTTACCGTCTACAACCTCTTTAATTCTCTTGCCATCTTTGTCCTTCTTAGCAACCTTGGCAGTTACAGTAACCTCATCAAAGTTATCCTTTTCCTTAACTGCCATTGTGATTAAGCTCTCAGCAATCTTGCGGATTTCCTTTGCTCTTGCCTCTGTTGTCTTAATCTTACCGTTGTATAATAACTGTGTAACCTGATTACGAAGTAATGCTTTTCTTGCCGCCTGTTTCTTTCCAAGCTTTCTATACATTGCCATGATGTATTTCCTCCTTCACTTTGCTTACTATTATTCGGCTTAAGTGTTTCCTTTTTACTCTTCTCCAGTGTTCAGAGATAAATTAAGCTCCTTTAATTTGTTCAGGACTTCCTCTAATGACTTCCGTCCCAAATTACGAACCTTCATCATATCCTCTGGAGTCTTATTTGTTAACTCTTCTACCGTATTAATACCTGCTCTCTTTAAGCAGTTAAAGGAACGAACAGATAACTCTAATTCATCAATGTTCATTTCCAATACTTTTTCTTTCTCATTATCTTCTTTCTCTACCATTACTTCTGCCGATTTCGCATTTTCTGATAAATCAATAAATAAATTGAGATGTTCACTTAATACCTTTGCTGCTAAGCTTACTGCCTCATCTGGCGCCAATGTACCATTGGTATACACATCTAAGGTAAGCTTATCATAATCGGTAATCTGACCAACACGCGTATTCTCAACTGTAAGATTGACGCGCTCTACTGGTGTATAAATAGAATCTACTGCAATCACGTCAATTGAAGTATCTTCCTTCTTATTCTTATCAGAACCAACATACCCTCTACCCTTGGTAATGGTAAGTTCCATGTCAAATCTCGCCTCTGAACCACTTAAAGTAGCAATCACTAAGTCTGGATTCAAAATTTCGATATCGCTATCAACATGAATATCTGCTGCGGTAACTACACCTTCGCCAACATACTCAATATAAGCCTGCTTTGGCTCATTTGAACTGCTGTTATTCTTAATGGCTAATTCTTTGATGTTCATGATAATCTCAGTCACATCTTCCTTTACACCTGGTATAGAGCTAAACTCATGTAAAACGCCTTTGATTTTTACATAGCTTACGGCTGAACCTGGTAATGATGATAACATAATTCTTCTCAAAGAATTACCAAGTGTTGTACCATAGCCTCTCTCTAAAGGTTCTACTACAAATTTACCGTATCTGTTGTCTTCTGAAATCTCTGCGATTTCAATTCTTGGTTTTTCGAATTCAAACACGCTAGGAACCTCCTTAAATATTTATAACTATCACAGTGCAAGCTCGCTTTCACTACGTTTCAGCCCGCTCGGGCGAAACGCCCTATACATAATAGTCAAGAACAGCCTGCACGCAGGTAAACCTGCGCAGTCCGTTCTGACTATTATGTGCACTGCTAAATCGTTATCGAACATTACTTAGAATATAACTCGACAATAAGTGTTTCATTTACAGGAACATCAATCTGCTCTCTTAATGGTAACTCTGTAACGGTACCACAAAGATTTTCCTGGTCAGCTTCCAGCCATGCCGGAACCAGTCTTCCACCAGTCACTTCTAAAATGTCCTTATATCTCTGAAGAGACTTGCTCTTCTCTCTGATTTCAATCTTATCTCCAGCTTTTACTCTGTAGGATGGAATGTTAACACACTTACCGTTAACTAATACATGCTTGTGGTCAACAATCTGTCTTGCTTCCTTACGTGTTCTGGCCAAACCTAACCGGAATACAACATTGTCCAATCTGCACTCTAAAAGAATCATTAAGTTTGGACCTGTCAAACCTTTCATTCTCTCTGCTGTTGCATAGAGATTACGGAAAGGCTTCTCCAATACGCCATAGATGAATTTTGCTTTCTGCTTCTCACGAAGCTGTAAGCCGTACTCACTCATCTTTCTATTTGCTCTGACTAATTTTCTATTTGATTTTTTATCAATTCCGAGATACATTGGCTCCATGCCTAAAGATCTGCATCTCTTAAGAACTGGGGTTCTATCTACTGCCATCTAACTGTACCTCCTATTACACTCTTCTACGTTTTGGTGGACGGCAACCATTGTGTGGAACTGGTGTCACGTCACGAATACTAAGTACCTCAAGACCTGCTGCCTGAAGCGCACGAATTGCAGCTTCACGACCAGAACCTGGTCCCTTAACCATAACGTCAACCTTCTTTAAACCGTGAATAAGAGCTGCCTTCGTTGCAGTCTCTGCTGCCATCTGTGCTGCATAAGGAGTAGACTTTTTAGAGCCTTTAAATCCTAATTCGCCAGCACTTGCCCATGAAAGTGCATTACCTTCATTATCGGTTAATGTAACAATTGTATTATTAAAAGATGACTGAATATGTGCCTGTCCGTGTTCTACATTCTTCTTAACACGCTTCTTCGTCACTTTTTTTGTAACTTTAGCCATTAAACTTAACCTCCTGTTAAATATAAACGAATCTTATTTCTTCTTATTTGCAACGGTTCTCTTTGGACCCTTACGAGTTCTTGCATTTGTCTTGGTCTTCTGACCACGAACTGGCAAGCCCTTTCTATGACGGATTCCCCGATAACATCCAATTTCCTGTAAACGCTTGATATTCATAGCGATTTCTCTACGTAAATCACCCTCTACTATCTGTGTCTCGTTGATAATCTCACTGATTCTCTTAACCTCTTCATCAGTCAAATCACGAACACGGGTATCAGGATTAACATTTGCTTCTTTTAAAATACGCTGAGATGATGGAAGTCCAATACCATAAATATAGGTAAGACCGATCTCAACACGCTTCTCTCTTGGTAAATCTACACCTGAAATACGAGCCATTGTGACTGTGCACCTCCATAATTAATACTTTTTCTTGAATGTCTGGATTCCCTAACCATCAACGTATCCGTATGTATCACATACGGGTGAAATGCATACGCCTTTGTTTCAAATCCATTCTATTGATATGTTGCATAGGCTAATGACAACCCATGCTACAGCCGCTTTCTAAAATCATCTTCTATATCAATAATGATAATATAGAAGGAACTTCACACTGGGAATACAGTGCTACTTTGGTTAACAAACTTCGAGGGTCTTTAAGATGGGCTATCATCTAACCTTGTCTCTGTTTGTGTTTAGGGTTCTCACAGATAACTCTGATACTACCTTTTCTTTTAATGACTTTGCACTTATCGCAAATTGGTTTTACGGATGCTCTAACCTTCATTAAAATCTCTCTCCTTTCAAAACGGTGTCATCAGACGCGAATACACCTGCCGTGTATTCCCTGCCCGCCGACCTTTTCTGTAAAAAGTCCGCTACGAATATCTATTCTATCATCTTAATTTGTTCAATGCAAGCAAAATTTTCTTATATTTCCAAGTTTTTTTCTGTTTTTCCAATTTTTTTTAAGAAAATTCTACTTTTCTCTCCATTTAATCCTTCCTTTTGTCAAATCATACGGAGATAATTCCAACGTAACCTTATCACCTGGCAAAATTTTAATATAATTCATTCTCAACTTTCCACTAATATGTGCCAATACTTCGTGTCCATTTTCCAGCTCTACCTTAAACATGGCATTCGGCAATTTCTCAATTACAGTTCCCTCAATTTCAATCACATCTGCTTTAGACATATATAAATCCTCCTGTTTTAAATTCCATTCGACTCTATGCATCCTGCACTTTTCTGTTCATTTCCATACTATAGTGCAATTCCGGGAGCCTGAGACAGAATTTCCGGCTCTCCCTCTGTAATCAGTATTGTATTCTCATAATGTGCAGATGGTAAACCATCCTCTGTCACAACAGTCCAGTCATCATCTTCCCAGTATACATCATATTCACCCAGGTTAATCATTGGTTCCACTGCAATCGTCATACCAGGACGAAGCTTTGCGCCACGTCTCAAGCCTGCAAAGTTTGGAACCTCCGGGTCCTCATGCAGCTTAGAGCCAACTCCATGACCTATCAAATCTCTGACCACGGAATACCCATGGGCCTCTGCATGCTTCTGGACGGCTCTTCCAATATCTATTACATGATTACCTGCAACAGCCTCTTTAATACCCTCAAAAAAACATTCTCTTGTTATCTTTACCAGTTCTTTTATCTCATCGGATACTGCCGGCATAATCAAAGTTCTTGCTGCATCAGAATGATATCCCTTATATATTACACCTGCATCCAGGCTGACAATATCATCCTCCTGGATAATGCGGTGTTCATTTGGAATACCATGCACCACTTCCTCATTGATTGACACACAGATAGATGCCGGGTATCCGTTGTAATTCAGGAAAGACGGGATACATCCATAGCTTCTGATAATCTCTTCACCTATCCGGTCTACCTCCAGTGTAGACATTCCTGGCTTTACACGCTTCGCCAATTCATCATGGGTGATGGCGAGAATTCTTCCCGCCTCACGCATGAGTTCAATTTCTGCTTTCGATTTAATTGAAACTGCCATTTTTATTCACCTAAAATTTTAACAATTGCCTCAAAGACATCCTTCATATCAACTGTTCCATCCACCTCACGGGTAATGCCCTTGTTGGTATAATAATCAATTAAAGGCTGTGTCTGCTCATGATAAACAGCAAGTCTGTTTTTAACAGTCTCCGGCTTATCATCATCACGAATAATCAAATCTGCTCCACAGGTATCACATTTACCCTCTACCTTGGTTGGGCTGTATACGATATGATATGTTGCTCCACAGCCTACACATGCACGTCTACCACCCATTCTGTTAATAATATTTTCATCCGGTACTTCCACATTGATGGCATAATCGATGCTCTCACCAATTGCAGTTAATGCCTTGTCAAGCGCCTCTGCCTGAGGAATTGTTCTTGGGAATCCATCTAACACATATCCCTTTTCACAATCAGGCTCTTTAAAACGGTCAATTACTAAATCAACTACCAGCTCATCCGGCACTAAAAGACCTTTATCCATATATTCCTTTGCCTTTGCTCCTAATTCTGTACCATTCTTAATGTTGGCACGGAAAATGTCCCCAGTAGAAATATGCGGAATTCCATACTTTGCGGCAATCATTTTTGCCTGTGTACCTTTTCCTGCTCCAGGCGCACCTAACATAATAATCTTCATAACCTATCCTCCATAAATTTTTCGCTTCATCTCGGTGTTCGTTTCACCTACATCTCTCCGGCTTCCTCTATGAATGAACGCACCTCGATTCCGTTTCACTTCATCTCGGTGTTCGTTTCACTCACATAGCTTTCTTAGAATGCCTGTAACTGCAAGCAGTTACAGCATTCCTTCGAAAGCTGCGTTCATTCAATGCGACAAACCGCAGGGATACAGCGTACTGTTTTCCTACGGTTTTATATAAGTTCATAATAGTAAAAATATTAGTCATTTAAGAATCCTGAATAATTACGAACCAGCATCTGGGACTCTAACTGCTTCATTGTCTCAAGAATAACACCTACAATGATGATTAGAGATGTTCCACCAAAGGATACATCTGCCTTAAACATTCCGTTAAAGAAAATCGGAATCAAAGCTACAATTAACAGTCCTGCCACACCAATTAACACAATATAATTCAGAATCTTATTCAAGTAATCCTGAGTTGGTTTTCCAGGCCGGATACCCGGAATAAAACCGCCGCTCTTCTTCATATTATTTGCAACTTCCATCGGATTAAATGTAATAGAAGTATAAAAATATGCAAAAATGATATTTAATAGAATATATATAATAAGTCCAACGGATGCCCATGGATATTCCGGATTAAACCAGTAATTCTGATTTAACCCCTGCAAAATCTTCTGCCATGTTGTTCCTGGAGTTATATTAAATAAATTAATAATAATAGCCGGAACGGACAGCAGTGATGATGCAAAGATAATCGGGATAACTCCGGCAGTATTCACCTTAAGCGGAATATAGCTTGACTGTCCTCCAGTCATTTTTCTTCCCTGAACCTTTTTAGAATACTGAACAGGAATCCTTCTCTCTGCATCCTGTAAAATAATTACAAGAATAGTCGTTCCAATAATAACTGCCGCAATCACACAAATAGCAATTACAGCCTGAACAATATCCTTGTTTTTTACAAACATTTCATACAGATTAGCAAAGTCAGATGGCATACGGGACACAATATTAATTAACAATACAATTGAAATACCATTTCCGATACCCTTATCTGAAATTCTTTCACCTAACCACATAACGATACAGCTTCCTGCTGTTAATGTTACAATAATTGTTATAATGGTAAAAATGTTGGCATCACCCAATGCTCCCTGTCTGGAAAATCCAATTGCCAAACCTGCACTTTCAACAACAGCCAGACCAACAGACACATATCTTGTAATCTGGTTCATTTTTTTCTTGCCATCTTCACCATCCCGGTGCATTTCCTCTAAAGCAGGAATCGCAATGGTTAAAAGCTGCATAATAATGGATGCTGTAATATAAGGCGTTACACCCAATGCAAATACTGACATGGATAAAAATGACCCACCCGTGAATGAATCAATAAAGCTATAGGAAGCTCCCACTACACTCTCCAGGAATTCCTTCACCTGGGACACGTCAATGCCAGGGATTGGCAACTGACTTCCCAGACGAACTATTACTAAAATCCAGAATGTATATATGATTCTCTTCCTTACCTGTTCAATTTTGAACGCATTAACTAAGGTTTTGAACATATTACATCACCTCTGCTTTTCCACCAAGAGCCTCGATTTTTTCTACTGCAGAAGCACTGAAAGCATTTGCCTTTACAGTAAGCTTCTTTGTTAATTCACCATTTCCTAAAATCTTTACGCCGTCTTTAGGATTGCTAACGATTCCGGCACCGATTAATGACTCAACAGATACCTCTGAACCCTCTTCAAACGCATTAAGAGCGGATACGTTAATAGCAATAATTTCCTTTGAGCTTGGACATGTAAATCCTCTCTTTGGAAGTCTTCTATATAATGGCATCTGACCACCTTCAAAACCAGGTCTTGTTGCTCCGGAACGAGCCTTCTGTCCCTTATGACCTTTACCTGCAGTCTTACCATTTCCTGAACCATGGCCACGACCTTTTCTGAAATTATCGCTGTGTTTAGAACCATCTGCTGGCTTTAATGTAGATAAATTCATTTACGTGCACCTCCTTATCTCAATTTTATTAAATCTCTTCTACCTTTACTAAATGTCTAACCTGCTGAACCATTCCCTTTGTAGCAGCATTGTTAGGAAGCTCAACTGTCTTATTCAGTTTTCTAAGACCTAATGCTTCTAATGTCTTTTTGTGCTTTGGAACTGCTCCAATAGGAGACTTTACTAAAGTAACCTTTACTTTATCTGCCATTTTTTAAATCCTCCTTAACCTAGAATCTCTTCAACAGATTTTCCGCGAAGTCTTGCAACTTCCTCAGGAGTCTTTAAGTTTGAAAGTCCATTGATTGTAGCTAATACTACGTTCTGCTTGTTGTTTGAACCTAAAGACTTAGTACGGATATTCTTGTATCCTGCTAACTCAAGTACGGAACGTGCCGGACCACCTGCGATGATACCAGTACCTTCTGGAGACGCTTTCAAAAGAACGGATGCGCTTCCAAACTTACCTGTCCAGTCATGAGGAATGCTTCCATTATCATTGATTGGAACTTCTACCAAGCTCTTCATTGCATCTTCTTTGCCCTTACGAATTGCCTCTGGAATCTCGGCTGCTTTACCGATACCTGCACCTACATGACCATTTTTGTCACCTACAACTACAAGAGCAGCAAATCTCATGTTACGTCCACCTTTAACAACCTTGGTTACACGCTTGATGTTAACAACTTTTTCTTCTAATTCTAACTGACTAGCATCAATAATTGTATGCTTCATAAATTGTTTTCCTCCTTATTAGAATTCGAGACCAGCTTCTCTTGCTGCATCTGCTAATGCTTTAACCTTACCCTGATATATAAATCCGCCTCTATCAAAGACAACGGTAGTAATACCCTTTTCCAATGCTCTCTTTGCAATTACTGTACCTAAGTAAGCAGCTGCATCTACATTATTTGTCTTCTCTAATTCTGCCTTAACTTCCTTCTGAACTGTTGAAGCAGACACTAAAGTATTTCCAACTGTATCATCAATAATTTGAGCGTACATATGATTATTACTTCTGAATACAGCTAAACGTGGTCTCTCAGCAGTGCCACTAAAGCGGTTACGGATTCTTAAATGCTTTTTTGCGCGAACCTTACTTCTTGACTCTTTATTAATCATCTATCTCACTCCTTTAATTATTTCTTACCAGTCTTACCAACCTTGCGTCTAATCACTTCATCAGCATACTTAATACCTTTACCCTTATAAGGCTCCGGTGCTCTCTTTTCTCTGATTTCAGCAGCATATTGGCCAACTTTTTCTTTATCAATACCTGAAACGGTGATTGTGTTACCGTCTACCTTAGACTCTAATCCTTCCGGATCCTCCATCTCTACTGGATGAGAGTAGCCTAAGTTGAGAACTAACTTCTTACCCTGCTTAGCAGCTCTGTAACCAACACCATTTACCTCTAACACTTTTGTATAACCTTCAGTTACACCGATTACCATGTTATTAATCAGGGTTCTTGTAAGACCATGTAAAGATTTCATCTTCTTCAAATCGTTAGGTCTTGTTACAATAACCTGGTCACCCTCAAGCTTAATGTCCATTTCCGCAGGTAAAACTCTGGTCAGTGTACCCTTTGGTCCTTTTACAGTCACTTGATTATTTTCTGCAATATCAACAGTTACGCCTGCTGGTACAGCGATAGGCATTCTTCCGATACGTGACATGCCGTTACCTCCTTAATTATATAGGACTAATTATACAGTCCGGTTATTTGTTTATCTATCTTACTTAATTGTTTTATACTATCTTTCGCGTGATTTATAACATTTTTGTGATAAATGTTTATCACCACGCTTTCGCATAATTCACTACATCCACTTTACTAAATTCTACCTTTCTACTAAGCTCACCTCTGGTTCGCTAAGTATTCAGGCATCATTAAGTATCGGGATGGATTTCTCTGCCTCGTCGACTACTAAGTTCGCCTTCGGCTCACTAAGAGCGTCGACAGGGCTACGACTAAACTCAGGCTGCGCTTATCAGCTTGCCTTCGTTAAGTTCTCTGCCTTCTCCACTCCACTACCATTCGGTCTTCACCTTCAGCTCGCCCTCATGAAGTGTCGGGATGGACTTTCGCACTAACCTCAAACTGCGCCTTCAGCTTGTTTTCGTTAAGTGCTCAATGTCACCATACAAACGCCAGTACTTCGCCGCCAACCTGAGCTTCACGAGCCTGCTTGTCAGTTAATACACCCTTGTTTGTAGAAATGATAGCAACACCTAAGCCGCCTAATACCTTAGGAAGCTCATCCTTGCCAGCATATACACGAAGACCTGGCTTAGAGATTCTCTTAATACCAGTAATAATCTTCTCATTTTTATCCTTACCATACTTTAAGGTAATACGGATTGTCTTAAATTTACCTTCTTCAATTATATCAACAGCTTTGACATAACCCTCTTCTAAAAGAATGTTAGCAATTGCTTCCTTCATCTTTGAAGCAGGAATATCAACTGTATCATGTTTAGCAGTATTCGCATTGCGAATTCTAGTAAGCATATCTGCGATTGGATCTGTCATTGTCATTTACCTCCTTCAAAAATTTTACCAGCTTGCTTTCTTAACGCCTGGGATTTCACCCTTGTATGCTAACTCACGGAAGCAGATTCTGCAGATTCCGTATTTCTTTAACACTGAATGTGGACGTCCACAAACTTTACAACGAGTATATTCTCTTGTAGAGAATTTCTGTTTACGCTGCTGTTTAACAACCATTGCTTTCTTAGCCATGAATCTTCCTCCTATTATTTCTTAAACGGCATACCAAATAAGGTTAATAACTCACGAGCTTCCTCGTCAGTCTTAGCGGTAGTAACGAAAATAACATCCATACCTCTAACCTTATCTACCTTATCATACTCGATTTCAGGGAAAATCAACTGCTCCTTGATACCTAAAGCATAGTTACCTCTGCCATCAAATGCGTTCGGATTGATACCTCTAAAGTCACGGACACGTGGTAATGCAAGATTGATTAAACGGTCTGCAAACTCATACATTCTCTCGCCTCTTAAGGTTACCTTACATCCGATTGGCATTCCTTCTCTCAACTTGAAGTTCGCGATAGACTTTCTGGCACGGGTAACAACTGCCTTCTGACCAGTAATTGTCTCTAAATCCTGAACTGCTGAATCTAAAAGCTTATGGTTTTCCTTCGCTTCACCAACACCCATGTTGATTACAATTTTCTCAAGCTTTGGAACTTCCATAACATTTTTATAACCAAATTTCTTAGTCATAGCGTCTTTGATTTCGCTATTGTACTGTTCTTTTAATCTACTCAACTTCTGTGGCCTCCTCTCTTAAATTAGTCAATCTTTTCTAACTTACCGTTCACTTTAGCCACACGAACCTTGTCTTTCTTCTCGCCCTGGAAACCGATTCTAACTGGTTTTCCCTTGTGAACATACATAACGTTAGATATATCAATAGGTGCTTCCTTCTCAATGATACCACCCTGCTGGTTTGTCATACTTGGTTTAGAGTGTTTAGAAACCATGTTGACTCCCTCAACTAATACTTTATGGTTTTTGGTATCCACTGATAAAACCTTACCGGATTTACCCTTGTCTTTACCAGTGATAACCTGAACTAAGTCATCTTTTTTAATCTTACTAGTTGCCATCCTGACACCTCCCTATAAAACTTCTGGTGCTAATGAAACGATCTTCATGAATTTCTTATCTCTAAGCTCTCTTGCTACAGGTCCGAAAATACGGGTTCCTCTTGGATTCATATCATCCTTGATGATAACAGCAGCGTTCTCATCAAACTTGATGTAAGAACCGTCTTTACGGCGTGCGCCTTTCTTTGTACGAACAACCACAGCCTTTACAACGTCACCCTTCTTTACAACGCCACCTGGTGTTGCATCTTTAACAGAGGCAACGATGATATCACCGATGTTCGCATATCTTCTGGTTGAACCGCCTAATACTCTGATGCAAAGTAACTCTTTTGCTCCGGTATTGTCAGCAACTTTAAGTCTTGTTTCCTGTTGAACCATTGTCCTTGCCTCCTTGATTATTTAGCTTTCTCTACGATTTCTACAAGTCTCCATCTCTTGTCCTTAGATAAAGGTCTTGTCTCCATAACTCTTACTCTATCGCCGATATGACATTCATTGTTCTCATCATGAGCCTTTAATTTATAAGTTCTCTTCACAATCTTTCCATAAAGAGGATGCTTAACATTATCTACGATTGAAACAACAATTGTCTTATCCATCTTATCACTTGTTACTAATCCTACACGTGTTTTTCTTAGATTTCTTTCCATTGTCTTTGCCTCCTTCCAAGATAATTAAGCATTAGCCTTTTCTGTCATAATAGACTGAATTCTGGCAATATTTCTTCTTACCTCTTTAATTCTGCTTGTATTCTCTAACTGGTTAGTTGCATTCTGGAATCTTAAATTGAATAATTCCTTCTTAGCAGCTACTAACTCTGCGTTTAACTCTTCCACATTCTTAGCCTTTAACTCTTCACGATATTCCTTAGTTTTCACTGCCTGCACCTCCTTCTAAATCTTCACGGGATACAATCTTGCACTTAACAGGTAACTTATGAGTTGCAAGTCTTAAAGCTTCCTTAGCAGTCTCTTCCGGTACACCTGCAATCTCAAACATTACACGTCCAGGCTTAACTACTGCTACCCAGCCTTCTACATTACCTTTACCTTTACCCATACGAACACCGATAGGCTTAGATGTATAAGGCTTATCAGGGAAAATCTTAATCCAGACCTTACCAGTACGTTTTACATAACGGGTCATAGCGACACGGGCTGCCTCAATCTGGTTTGATTTAATCCAAGCTGGCTCCATTGCAACAATACCATATTCACCATTACTGATTTTGTTACCTCTGGTAGCCTTACCAGCCATGGAACCTCTGAACTGCTTTCTATGTTTTGTTCTCTTAGGCATTAACATTATTTATCGCTCCCTTCCTTGTTGTTCTTAGTTGGAAGTACTTCACCATGATAAATCCAGGTCTTAACACCAACCTTACCATAGGTTGTGTCAGCCTCAGCAAAACCATAGTCGATATCTGCACGAAGTGTCTGAAGAGGAATGGTTCCCTCGCTGTAGAACTCTGTACGAGCCATATCAGCACCACCTAAACGTCCAGAAACAGAAGTCTTAATTCCTAATGCACCGGTCTTCATTGTTCTGCCCATGCAGGACTTCATTGCACGACGGAAAGAGATACGATTCTCTAACTGTGCTGCGATATTCTCAGCAACTAACTGAGCGTCTGCATCCGGTTTCTTAACTTCCTTAACGTCAACCATCAACTTCTTATCTGTTAACTTGGCAACCTCTTTCTTGAGTGCCTCGATTTCTGCGCCACCCTTACCAATTACAACACCAGGCTTTGCTGTGTAAATGATAACTTTCAGTCTGTCAGATGCTCTCTCGATTTCGATTTTAGAAACCTGAGCACTGTAAAGTCTCTTCTTAAGGAAAGTACGAATTTCATTATCTTCTACTAAGTTGTTTGCAAATTCGCCATCCTTTGTATCAGCATACCATCTGGAATCCCAATCCTTGATGATACCGACTCTCAAACCATGAGGATTTACTTTCTGTCCCATTATTTGCCTCCTTATCTTTCATCAAGCACGATTGTAATATGGCTTGTTCTCTTCTCAATTCTATAAGCTCTGCCCTGTGCTCTTGGTTGAATTCTCTTCATTGTTGGACCCTTATTTGCATAACACTCTGCAATATAAAGGTTCTCTGTCTTGTAATTTTTGTCTGGATAGTTATTCTCAGCATTTGCAATAGCTGACTTTAACAACTTCTCTATTACACTTGAAGCATATCTTGGATTGTAAGCTAAGATAGCAAGTGCAGTCTGTACATCCTTACCTCTGATGGCATCTAAAACGAAACATGCTTTTGTTACAGAGACTCTAGCATAAGAAATCTTAGCAGATGGTCTTGTATCTTTATTTGCATTTCTCTCTCTTTTAATCTGGGATCTATGTCCTTTTGCCATGGATGAATCCTCCTTTCAAATCTGATTATCTAAGTTTTGATTTCTTTTCGTCCTTGCCATGTCCTCTGTATGTTCTGGTTGCAACAAACTCGCCGAGCTTGTGTCCTACCATGTCCTCAGTAACATATACAGGCACATGTCTTCTTCCGTCATAAACTGCAATTGTATGTCCTACGAAGCTAGGAAAGATAGTAGAACGACGTGACCAGGTCTTAATAACCTGCTTGTCATTACTAGCATTCAAAGCATCGACTTTCTTAAGCAAATGTTCATCTGCAAATGGTCCTTTTTTAAGTGAACGAGCCATAGGTCAAACCTCCTTATATTATTTAATACTCTTACCATCTCTGGTTCTAACGATCATCTTATTTGACTGCTTATTCTTCTTACGAGTCTTAAGTCCAAGTGCCGGCTTGCCCCATGGTGTACATGGACCCGGACGGCCGATACTGGTCTTACCTTCACCACCACCGTGTGGATGGTCGTTAGGGTTCATTACGGAACCACGAACTGTAGGTCTGATACCCATATGACGCTTACGTCCAGCCTTACCAATATTAACAAGGCCATGTTCAATGTTACCAACCTGACCAATTGTTGCACGGGCAACGATTGGAACCATTCTCATCTCGCCTGATGGCAGACGCAGTGTTGCATACTTGCCTTCCTTAGCCATAAGCTGTGCAGAGTTACCGGCAGAACGAACCAGCTGTCCACCCTTTCCCGGATATAACTCAATGTTGTGTACCTCAGTACCAACCGGAATTGCCTCTAACGGCAGGCAGTTACCAACCTTAATCTCTGCGTTGGCACCATTCATAACCTTATCTCCAACCTGTAAACCTACAGGAGCTAAGATATAAGCCTTCTCACCATCAACATAGTTGATTAATGCGATGTTTGCTGTTCTGTTTGGATCATATTCAATCGAAACAACAGTTGCCGGAATATCGTCTTTTCTTCTCTTGAAATCGATAATTCTATATTTTCTTCTGGAACCACCACCATGGTGTCTTACTGTAATCTTTCCCTGATTGTTACGACCAGCGTTCTTCTTTAAAGAAGTTGTTAAGGATTTTTCAGGTGTGCTCTTTGTAATCACATCGAAATCCAAACCAGTCATATTTCTTCTGGAAGGTGTATATGGGTTGTATGTCTTAATTCCCATTTTCTTTCTCCTTTCAAATTGCATTTATTATCACGCTTGCTTGCGTATGAATTGTTATTAAGCTTTCGCACTAATCTCAAACTGCGCCTTTGGCTTGTTTTCACTGCTCATCACGCTTTCGTTTCATTCACAGCATCCACTCTACTAAATTCGAACTTCGCTGTGCTCGTTCTCATTAAGTATCGGGATGGGCTTTCGCACTAACCTCAAACTGCGCCTTCGGCTTGTTTTCGCTAAGTGCTTAATGCCTATAGTCCTTCAAAGATTTCAATATCTTTGCTGTCCGCTGTCAGCTGAACGATTGCCTTCTTAGACTTAGCAGTTCTTCCGTAAACCATTCCACGTCTCTTTTTCTTACCATCAAGATTCATTGTGTTTACCTTGGCAACCTTTGTTCCCTCGAACATCTTCTCAACAGCATCCTTAATCATAGTCTTATTTGCCTCCGGATGAACCTGAAATGTGTATTTCTTATCAGCCATTGCATCCATAGACTTCTCAGTAATGATAGGTTTCTGAATTACGTCATAATATTTGATATCTGCCATTATGCGTACACCTCCTCGATTGCTGCTACTGCATCCTTAGTAATGACTACTGTATCATACTTAAGAATGTCATATACATTGATTGTGTTTGTCAAAGAAGTCTTAACATCAGGAATATTTCTAGCAGATAACATCACATTCTTGTCATTATCCTTTGTTACCACTAATGCCTTTGCCACCTCAAGGTTATTGAGAACCTCCACAAACTTCTTTGTCTTAATCTCATCTAACTTAAGCTCATCTAAAACGATGAATTTTTCTTCGTTTACCTTAGAAGTCAATACAGACTTAAGAGCTCCTGCTGCTTCTTTCTTATTTAACTTCTTAGAGTAATCTCTTGGCTTTGGTGCGAATACAACGCCACCACCAGTCCACTGAGGAGATCTTGTAGAACCCTGTCTTGCATGACCTGTTCCCTTTTGTCTCCAAGGTTTTCTTCCGCCTCCACGTACTTCCGAACGTGTCTTGGCGCTCTGTGTTCCCTGACGCTTGTTTGCCAACTGCGCTACAACTGCCTGGTGAACTAAATGCTCATTTATTTCTACACCGAATACGGCATCATTTAACTCTAACTTGTCAACTTCTTTACCTTCGATGTTGTAAACAGCTACTTGTGCCATTCTAAATTCCTCCTTCCTACAGATTACTTACCGCTCTTAACGGTCTCTTTAATCATAACCAATGACTTCTTAGGTCCCGGTACAGAACCCTTTACCAGGATAACGTCATTCTCTGCATCTATCTTAACAATCTCTAAGTTCTGAACGGTAACTCTTACAGCTCCCATATGACCTGCCATTTTCTTACCCTTGAAAACCTTACCTGGGTCAGTTGCACAACCGTTAGAACCTGCATGACGATGGTACTTGGAACCATGAGTCTTAGGACCTGTATGCAAGCCGTGGCGCTTGATACCACCAGCAAATCCCTTACCCTTTGACTTAGCAGTTACATCAATCTTATCGCCCTCAGCGAAGATGTCTGCCTTGATAACGCTCTCTCCAGCAACGTATTCGGAAGCGTTGTCAACTCTGAACTCTCTGACAAATTTCTTAGGGGTGGTATTTGCCTTCTTGAAGTGTCCAACCTCTGCCTTACCAGCTCCATGCGGATTTCTGATAACTTTCTTACCTGATACATCCTTTGTTGTAATCTTTTCTTTTTTCTCTCCATATCCAACCTGGATTGCTTCATATCCATCATTGTCAATGGTCTTAACCTGTGTTACCACACAAGGTCCAGCCTGTAATACGGTTACAGGTGTCAACACACCGTCTTCATTGAAGATTTGAGTCATTCCGACTTTTGTAGCTAAAATTGCTTTCTTCATTAAAATTTCCTCCTAATTAATCTACAGCGGATTGCCGTGGCAATCATTCTAAATTTGACCAGATGGTCCATTAGGTTTAACTGTACTTACTACTTAAATTATTTTGCTTTCATCTTTACATCGATGTAAACACCAGCAGACATATCCAACTTCTGTAATGCATCGATTGTCTTCTGGGTTGGCTGAATCACATCAATTAATCTCTTATGTGTTCTCTGCTCAAACTGCTCTCTGGAATCTTTGTACTTATGAACCGCTCTAAGAATTGTAACTCTCTCAATCTTAGTAGGCATTGGTACAGGACCAGAAACCTTTGCACCTGTCTTCTTAACAGTATCAATAATGTTTGCTGCAGCCTGATCGATTAACTTGTGATCATAAGCCTTAAGTGTAATTCTCATTACCTGGTTTGCCATAAAAAAAGCCGCCTCCTTTTCGCACTTATTTAATAGGTACGACAAGTGGTGACTGTACACTCTCCCGTGTGTGTCATATTTTGAAGCATTTTACAATATAACTTTCACACGTCATCTCCCCTTATGGGATGGTTATTCGTACAGTGACTTGCCGTCAGTTTCTTAACTTGACATTCGCTCCACGGAAAACCTGCCACAGCGGGCAGCAACCTCACGCTTCATAGCTATCAATGTCACAGCAAGTGCTAGTATAACGCATGTTTCAAGGGATTGCAAGACCTTTTTCAATTAAATTGTACTTTTTTTCGTACAATTTTGAGTCACGCAATTTCTCATCAAGATATAGTGTGGAAGCTTGCTTACACATACTATAATCTTGATGAGAAATTATGCGACGAATGTCGCGACCAAGATGGAGCGAAGCGGAATCGAGGTTAAAGTGACTCAATAACGTATATCATTCGTGAGTCAGGTTTGCTTACTCACATACAAGTTCTTGGGTTTGGATATTCATGTGGCGACACACATTTTACACTTAGCGAGGTTCGCATGGCGTACTCGTATATTATTCATCTTCTTTTATGTTTCCTATGTGCTTCATAAACAAATATAAAGCTATATAAATGCTCACAAATACTGGTATGGTAATTGCTACTGTAATTTATTTTCATGCTGTATTCTCTCCACAACTCCAAATTTATCATTTTATTTTAACATAAATTCCAACAAAACAAGTATATGGCTTGATTAGAGCTTCAAAGTATTGTTTATCAGCATCAGCATATTCGTGATTCGTAGCAAACCACTCATTCCATGCATTGCTAAAGCAATCCATCTCCCATACTTTTATCGTTTCGATTCTGTCGCTATTTCCGATTATCTTTTTCCATTGGCTTGCACTCTTGAACATATAGGCTTCATCACCAAGCCACTCAGAGAGTAATTCTTCCGAGTGACCGCTATATTCATTTTTAATACCTGGAATGCCAATCAATACCACGGACTTATTTTTAAGAAATGGCAAAATCTTATTTTCAAAAAAGTTGATTTTACCTGCAAAGTAATGATAAGAGTCTATACTGACCAATGCATCAAATTGATTATGGGAAAAATTCAATTCATTCGCATCCTCACAGATAGGAATAATTTGTTCTCCGACACCCCATTGTTCAAAACGCTTTGCATTGTCCTCTGCGCGAATCCAAAGGTCATTTGCAAAGACCTTTGCACCAGTTTCTTTTGCAATAATAAGGCTCGTCAAGCCTGTCCCGCACCCTAAATCAAGAACTTTATCTTTTCCTGTAAGGTGTAAAGGGTACTTCGTGAATAATTCCTCTAAAATCCTTGCACTATTGGGTCCCATCATTGTTTCCGCAGAAAAATACATTGAATAATCGTTAATGTTCATACATTTACTCCCTCAAATTCCGATTATCGAACTCTTGCAGTTCATTTTCCTAAGTATATGATAATTTCAGTTATTTTCGCATCAATAACATACAGCATTCATACGTCAAATATGCTCACATAGAAATCTATGCCGGTATGTCCTGCCCGTAAACACTCCTAACTATCAGCCGCTTTATTTTTCCTCTTTTTCATTACGCATGCAACAGCATGTACAATCCATGCTATAACTACCCCAAGTACCAACTCGACAAGAAGTGCAAAAAATATTCCCCAAAGCACTACAAGCCCCAAGGGGTCTAATATACTGTCTATATAAAATCCAAAAAAGCCCCCTCCCTGTATACTCTTATAGTACTCCATTCCGAAAGCCACTGCAAATACTATAATACAAACAACCGGAAGAAATTTTAATATTTTTCTCTTCGCCCTTATACACAACATTTGTATAAGGCAGCTGATACCAATGACCAAAGCTGTTATAAGCATACACAAAAAATTCAACAGTCATCCTCTCCCGCCTGAACATCAATTTCTTCCGTATACATATCAACATTTATCTCAACCACAGCTTGCAATCCCTCTTACTACTACTTCAAAATACCAAACCGCATAAAAACATACTAATTGTAAATATAACAATGCCCATATTCCTCCTCGTATCATGGCATTTTTGTCACGTAATGCAATTCCTCGTATAACCAGATAAACCAAGCGAAGACAAAACCAGCTTGCACCAATAAGCAGCAGCTGCCACGGCTCTACCACATCAACAAGCTTTGCAAAATCATACAGACAAGTAATACACACCACTATATTTAATACCAGCACCACCCAGCGAACTACGCTTTCTATTCTATATGCTGTTGAATAATCAAGCCATTGTTCTAAATCTATAGACCCATCCATAAGCATTATCTTGAGATATCTTGTTACAAATAACAGCATCCATGCCGCAAGAATAATACATTCTCTGCGTCTGGCTTCTTTCCATGCAGCTGCCTTTAACAGCTTTGCCTCCTCCTTTTTTTTCTGCTTAATCTCCTGTCGCCTTTTAATCTCGGCGATTTGCGGGTCAATATACATTTCCTGTTCTATTTCAAAATCCATTTATCATGCACCTCCCTTTGAATTTGCTCTTATCTTAACAAAGGAAGATGATGTTTCCTATATGTCATTTGTCACATTTTATTTAAACCGGCGTGACATTTGTCACTCCCAAAAATTTGCCGGATTATACCTTTTTAAAAATCAAATAAAAAACAAAAGCTATGCCGCCCTCCCCCGAAAATCTGCAGCTATAAGCTTATTCCCTTATAAATGCGGTATCTGTTGCAGGAACTCCGCTTTCATCAGACACATACCGTTCCACTCTCATATGCAGGTCATATTTTTCCCGCAGCTCCGTAATTTTTGTCATCATTGGTGATGCATGGTGCGCATCAATTGAGGACTGGTCTTTCCAGCTGTCAATTAAAAGCACTGTTTCCTTATCTTCCATTGGGAAAAAGTACTCATACCTGAGATTTCCTTCTTCTGCGCGAATGTCACTGACAATTCCACTTGAAACCATTTCTTCCGCAAACTTCTTCGCATTTCCATTCATGCCACTGTAATAGATATTTACTGTAATAGCCATATGCTTACCTCCTACAAATCCTGTTTCTTCTGGTTACCTGTAGCATAATTATAACTCCAAACAATTACCTTAATTCCGAGTATCTTCCTTTCTCTCCAAATAAATCACACCGAGCTGATAGTAGCCCTGCATCGCCACCTGGTCCATATTATCCATCACTTCATTTACAATTGTCTGGAATCCCTCATCCGTCAAGGTTATTTCCGTGCGGAGCACCGCTTTGTTGCCAAGTGATAATTCCTTTTCAAGAGCCTCTGCAATCATATCTGTTTCGTAATACTGTCCAGCCAGATGATAATATTCAAATTCATCAGTGTCAGCTGAGTACTGTCCCATACTCTCATCACAGAGATACCGGTTATCCTCCTTTAGCATCAGTCCTGCCACCTCATCGGACACATTCAAAAAAACATTCTTCATATCCTGTCCATCATTGCTTGTCACATCCACCACACACCATTTTCCGTCAATCTTAACCTTGTTCCATGCGTGATTCTGATTTCCATTTAAGGTTCCGGTTACAACAATACTCTCAAGTCCCATTTCCTGTGCCAGCAATTTAAATGCACCGGCATACCCAAGACACACTCCCCTATGATTGATAAGCGCGCCATATGGTGTCATAGAATCGGTAAACGCTCCCTCTCCTGCCATGGACTGCTCCGCCGCCCCCACGTCATAGGCTACATTATCACACAGATAGGAATTGACAGCCAGCACCTTGTCCACATCCGACATACCTTCTTCTATAAGCTCTCCTGCCACAAATTTCACCTTTTCTATAAGCTCCCGCTGCTTTTCCGCTCTTTCTATGGCACTCTCTTCATAGGAAACAGACACCACTTCGCCAGATTGGGAAATGGTCAGCTGCTTCACCGCCGGAATAAGAGGATTTTGAAAATATGCCTCATAAAATGCATCCGTCAGCGCTTCTTCATCCGGTCTTTTCTCAATCTCCTCAACAGTTATGGATTCCATTCCCTTCAGCAAACAGGAGGCAAGATACCGGCTCAGTTCTGTAGTTCCGTCCGGATTTTCTGCAAAATCCTTTCCACTTATCACTGTCCTCCCATCTTCTTTTTCCCCAGCCTGCCCGGCTACCGCATTACTTTCCTCTTCCATCTCAGGCTTTACCGTAATCTTTACACCATTTAACATTCCCGCCATCTTACTTTTCAGTATGTTCTGGCGTTCCTGCAGTTTCTCCAAATCTTTCTGATAACCATTTCGGTCAAATTCTTCCACATAGAAAGTCCCTTCAAAATCCGTACCTTCAACCACATATGGAATTGCCAGTACTTCCTTCGGTTCTTCTTCCCAGTCAGTAATATTTACAAGCTCTGCCTCTTCGATGTTATAACGAATCAGATGCTGTGCCATCGTTCCATCACAAAGCTGAATCCACTGGTATCTCGACAATAAATCTATGCTCCTGGCGAATTTTGCAGAAAGATATTCCCCCTCGGCATCTTCCTTACAGTATGGCAGACGGTTTGCCATCTCCGACTTCGAAATCAAGTTACTTACCATAGACATTCCGTCTTTTCCGACGGCAATCACCCCATAGTAATATTCCCGGTTCTCTATATCATCCACTGTACAAAACTCCTGATTCATTATATCATAATCCGGCTCCGTTTCTGACTGCCAACTTGTATCCGTAGTTTCTGCAACAACATCACATTCCCGGTAAAAACCACTAATTGTATCCTCCTCCGTTAAATAAGTAGAGGAAATAACCAGATACCGTTCTGTATCCTCCACAGGCTCCCAGGAAAGGGTTCCATTACCATATTCTGATATATCGAACCGGAAATTTTTCGGCGTATCCAGTTCCCCTGCTATCTCTATTTCTGTGATTTCTGGTTCTATAAGCTTCTCCCCAGTCTGTAAATCCAGCCATTTCACCAGATACATCTTCCCCAGATTACCCCAATCCTTATACTCCCCCTTTTCAAACAAATAATAATCCGAATGTTCAAACTCATGCAGCAATGATTTACTGGCATAAACTGTAGACACATTTAAAAGTGGGTATTTCGGCGGTGACAGGGAAAGGGTTTTCTGTTCCTTATCCCAGTCATATTTGCAGTAAATCTTATTCCTAAGTGCCTTATCCTGATAAAGCTCCACTGCATTATCATAATACTCTATCCCAAGTGCCGCAAAATCCATCTCCGTCTCTAAGACAATGGTCTCGGAACGCCCATATCCCAAATCATCCTTCTCTGTCCCATCTGTTTCTGTTTCATTTCTGTTATTTTCCGTAGTCTGGTTATCCTTGTCTACGTTACCGTTTTCCGTTCCCGACAATCCGCATCCCGTTAACAGCAATACCAACAGCAACAGATAGCAGCCTTTTTGTATTCTTCCCATATCCTTTATCTTTTTACTCCGTTTTCCCTGATTAAACCCTTGATATATGCTGTCATGTCTTTCTCCGTCACATTTTCACTTTCCAAATAATAATGCACCTCCCCCAAATCAAATGCTGCATAAAGATGCTCTGTTTCACTATCCTCTAATTTCCCCAGAAAGACTTCTGTTCCCTTTATATATTGTGACTTAATCTGATATAAGAGTTGATTTCCTGCAATTTTTACAGTTCCTGTCTGCACCACAATGTTTCCCTCGCCGACTTTTACTTCCGTTTTTTCAGCATTTTTATCAAACACATAAAAAAACGAAGAATCAAAGGCTAAATAGGAATTTCGTTTTTCTCCAAATTCCTCCTCTCTCTTGTCTATATAATCACTATCCTCATCAGAGGAGAACTCCGTAATCAAATCAGGATATACAATCCGTGTGTTCCATTGCCATACGACACCTGCTATCAGGCAGAAAACAGCAAACGCCACCATTCCATACTGCCATTTTCTTCTACTCCGTTTTAAGGTGGCATCTGCATCCTTTAAAAAAGCCCTATTGTCTAAGCCATCTCCAGCCCCTAAGCCCTGTTCTTCCCCAGAAAGCATCTTTGCCTTGGAAATGGTTTCCGCAAGCAAATCCTCTGAAGGATGCTGTTTATTCATAAAAGTTTTATAATGCTGTTCCATCTCCAAACTCCTTCCCCAGCTTCTTGCCTAATAGTGCTCTTCCCCTGGCAAGCTGTGATTTAATGGTTCCTTCTTTTCTCCCCAGGCATTCACTGATTTCCTTAATTGACAATTCCTCATAGTAATATAAATGCACAATTGCCAGATACTTCTCAGGCAGACTCTTTACTGCCGCATATACCTTCCATTCCAATTCTGACGGTTCATCTCTCTCCTGTGCCACTAGGCTTTCCTCCATGGATACTGTCTGAAATTTTGCCATTTTCATCCTATGAGTTTTTCCACAGTTAATGGTAACCCGTATCAGCCAATTCCTAATATGTTCTCTGCTCTCTAACCGGTCGATATACCGCACAAGACGGAGAAAGACCTCTTGAAAAATATCTTCTGCATCCTCCTTCGTATTACCATAAACCATGGCAATGCGATATACCATATCACTATATCCCTTTATTATCTGTTCCAGTTCAAATTCTTCGGTGTTTTTCAATGTCGTTCTCCTGCTGTTTTTAGATTTTGTATTTCAAGTGTATCATTTACAGAAGAACTTTTCAATCACTTCAAAAAACTCCAACATTCACTTTAAATTCATGCCCTGCAGCACAATAATCCGGCTTCATCAAAAATCTTTATTGAGAATCTTAATATCTATCAGCTTATTCCCATCAAAAGTGAAACTAACTTCCTTTGAAGCATATTCCACTTCATAAGTAGCAAATGCCATACCATCTGATTCCGAAAAATCTGTCGGCTCTCCATATGCCGCTTTCATATCTTCCACAGTAGATACATTTGACTGAATTCCTTTTGGCAAAACAAATGTCATATCATTACCAGAGTTATAATACAAATTAATCAGAATCCCTACAATTTTACATTCAGAGTAAGGTTGGGGATTCTCCGTTTCATTAACAATATTAACCTGTATATTGTAATCCCCTTTATTAAACGTTAAAACAGGATTATAAGTATACGCATCCAAATCTTCATTTACATCACCTTCAAATTCCCAGCCATTTTCCAGCAACTCTTTCACATCCATCGGAATTTGATACAATTCTCCATTAATCAGAATCTGATAACTGTACAAATCATCTGATATTTCACCGGCAGCAGCACCCTCTGTCTTAGCAGCTTCCGTTTCATTGCTTTCTGTACTTGCCTCTGTAACCTCTCCTTCATCTGTTGCTTCTGTTGTTGAAGCTTCTGCCACCTCTGTTTTGTCAACGTCACTTTCTTCCACTGGATTCATTACTCCATATGGCTCAACCTCACCGGATTTTCCACAGCCTGCCAGACAAAGCAGCATAAAAATAATGCAGCCCTTTACTAAATTTTTCTTTTTCATATGCGTTCTCCTTTTCTTAAAAAATAATTTCACATATAAATACTCAGAAAATCTGTAAAAGGTTGCATTTTTTATTTTTTCTTCTGATTGTACCGTTTCAAAAGCTCCGCAATGTAATGGCCGATGCACACAAACAGACCCATAACTGCCGCATAATCCATCAGGAAAAATATCAGTGGTTCTTCAAAATCAAAGAATACAAACTGGATTTTCAGCAGCATATAGCTTCCAATATCCCGTTTTATAAAAGCAAATATGCCATACGTCGCAATTGCCAATGCCAGGATACGCAATATCCATGTGCGGACGCGAGACGGAGTTTTCACTAATTTTCCTGCCATCCCCATCATCATACTCCAATGGAGACCAAGATGGAGGGACATAAACGCAAAGCCCCAGTAGGAAGCGAGCATATGGAGACTTCTTGCAAAGGAGCGTCCACCGTTGATTGGAAGAAATGAAAGGGCGTGCCGGGAGAGAATTACACCGCTGACCATAGAACCAACCATTGCAGCCAGCACCAGAAATACCAGTATGGTCTGCCATATCCTCATAGGAGTATAATTTCCCTTCCAGATATTTCTACTCCATTTCCCGTTTAAGATATGGTGGACAATGAACAGGATAAATATCCCAATTCCCAACCACTCATGAGCCGCCTGTCCAACCAGCTCATACGGCATAAGCAGCAATAAAGCAAGTGTCATGCCTATATCCACACATATTTTTGCAATTATTTTAGGTTTCATCCAGACCTCCCTATCTAATAGCCAAGTCCGTTCAGCCATTCGGCGACATCCTCCGCCGCATCAGCCACCTCCCGCTCGCTGACCGTAAAGCCTTCGGTGATTACCGCAGCATCCGGCTCCAGCTCTTTTATCGTATCAATCGTACCGGAAAAGCGGCTCCCATTGTGAACATTAAACGGAATAATTGTCTTGCCGGAAAAATCATACTCATCAAAAAAGCTGTACAGAGCCTGGGGCATATCGTACCACCATGTAGGAAAACCGATAAAAATGGTGTCATACTGATTTAGATTCTCAATCTGGCTGGTCAGCTCCGGACGGACATTTTCGTCCTGCTCCTCCGCCGCATAGTCAATCAATTCCCCTCCGTCTGCCGGATATACAATGGAAGTTTGAATAGAAAACAAATCTCCGCCTGTATTTTCCTGAATCATATCCGCCACAGCGCGAAGCCGGCCCACCGCCGTCCCATTTATGGTTGTATAGCTGGCTGAGGAAACGGCATCCACACCACTGTTCTCCGCAGCTGTAAAATAAGCAATTAAAATCCTGCTACCTTCTTGTACCGCTCCGCTGTTATCCGATACAGTGTCCGTGGTTTCATTGTCTGTACCGCTATCCACAGTCTCTGTGGACAGCAGACTGCTTTCCTGCCCTTCTTCCGGTTGTGTGCCCTGTGCAGTATCTGTCCTGCCACAGGCGGCAAGGGTAAAGAGCATACCGGCCGTAAGCAGGCATATCAGAATGGGGGCCGTATAATTATGTTTTTTCATAAACATCTACCTCCAGTTTTTTGGTTTTACCAATTTTTCTTTTCCTTACTGCTGTCATGCTGTTTTTTGCGCTCTTCCACCATCTTTACGAACCACTCCACCATGTTCGGGTCATAATGGGAGAAGAATGCGCTTGTTTTTGTATCCAGCTTTGCAATGGCACCCATATCCTCGTCTGTCAGTGAAAAGTCAAAAACATCCAGATTCTGAATCATTCTTTCCTTGTGGGTTGACTTTGGAAGCACGATTACCCCTCTCTGGATATTCCAGCGGAGCATAACCTGTGCGGTTGTTTTGCCATATTTGTCCCCAATCTGCTTTAACACCTTGTTTTCAAAAAGTCCGCCACGGCCTTCCCCAAAAGGCGCCCATGCTTCATGGGCAATATGATACTTACCCATCCATTCGTTGTCTTCTGTGCGCTGGTTTAAGACATGGGTCTCAATCTGGTTAATCATTGGTGGAATTCTCGTAAAAGACGCTAAATCCACCAGTCTGTCCGGGTAGAAGTTGGAAACGCCGATTGCACGCAGCTTCCCTTCGTCATACATATCCTCCAATGCCCGGTATGCACCATAATAATCATTGAACGGCTGGTGGAGCAGCATTAAATCCAGATAGTCTGTCTGAAGCTTCCGCAGGGACTCTTCAACGGATTTCCTGGTCTCTTCATATCCGTAATGCTCCACCCACACCTTGGAAGTCAGGAAAATCTCTTCCCGCGGAATACCGCTCTTTTTCATGGCAGAGCCCACCTCTTCCTCATTGAAATAAGACTGTGCGGTATCCAGGCTGCGGTATCCCACCTCCAGCGCATCCATCACACACCGCTCACATTCATCCTTTGTTACCTGGTAAACGCCATAGCCAAGGATTGGCATTTTCACTCCATTTGATAATGTTACATATTCCATAATGATTCCTCCATATTCTTTTATAACTATAAGCACTTAAAACTGCATTTTAGCCGCTTACTATTTTTTATTTCTGTTCATCCACAGGCGGCACCATTTCCGCATAGGACTTCAGCATATCCGGCGTACTGGTGTAGTAACGTTTGTTTTTGTTGAGTGCTGCAATTTCCTCCATTTCCGTATCATCCAGACTGAAATCAAACAAATCAAAATTGGCACGGATATGCTCCGGATTTTTTGAGCCCGGAATTACCACGTTCCCACTCTGAATATGCCAGCGAAGGATAATCTGCGCGTTGCTCTTTCCATACTTCGCCGCCAGCTTTGAGAATACCGGCTCCTCAATCAGCGTCTTATCTCCATGGCCCAGAGGGTACCATGCCTGGATAACCATATCTTCCTGTGCCAGAAATGCTTTCAATTCCTGCTCCTGAGAATACGGATGTACCTCCGTCTGCAAAACAGCCGGCTTTACTTCGCAAACATCCAAAATTTCCTGAATCTGAGCAGGTGTAAAATTAGACAATCCGATGGCTCTGACTTTTCCGGCTTTGTATGCCTGCTCCATCAGCTTGTATCCGGCAATGTAATTTCCTGCAGGCTGATGAATCAGCAACAAGTCAATATAATCTGTATCCAGACGTTCCAGAGTCTTCTCTACCGCATCCGCCTGCTCATAAAAGGACGGCCACAGCTTGGTTTCCAGGAATATCTCCTTCCGGTCAATGTCGGATTTGTGAATTGCACGGCCCACCGCTTTTTCATTCACATAGGCATTGGCTGTGTCAATCAGACGATAGCCTGATTGCAGGGCGCTGGTTACAGAGGCCTCTGCTTCGTCAGGGCTTAACAGGAAGGTTCCAATACCAGCCATAGGCATATCTCCCCCGTTATTCAATTTAATATATTTCTGTCCACTCATCCTTACATCTCCTCTTCTTTTTTATATTTTTATTATAAATGTGTTTGCAGCCCAGCAGAAGTTCCTTCTGGTTTTTCAGTACACACCTTTGGGTTATACCCTTGAATTTCTGTGCGGATTTTATTGTATTTGTTGTCTATTTTTATCCTCTACAATTTTCGAGCCGCCAAACACTTCCGACATCTCCATCTGATTCAATGCCTCATCCAGCATCTGAACCTCCTGTGCTGTGAGCTTCACTTCCACTGCGCCTGCGTTTTCCTTCAGCCGGTCCAGTTTACGGGTACCGGGAATCGGAACAATCCAAGGCTTTTTGCAAAGCATCCACGCCAGAGAAATCTGAGCCGGGGTTGCACCCTTATCTTCTGCCATATGCTGCAGCAGAGCAAGAAGTGCCTGGTTCTTTTCCACCGCTTCGTCCGTAAATTGCGGCATATTGCTGCGGTAGTCATATTTTGAATCAAACTTCTCGCCCTTTCCATACTTGCCGGTCAAAAAGCCGTTTGCCATAGGTGAAAATGCCACCAGACCAATCCCTAATTCTTCCAATACAGGAAACAGGGCTTCATACTGCCGCGCCATCATAGAATAACGGTTCTCCACAGCAGTCACAGGGCAGACAGCATTGGCACGGCGAAGATATTCCTCATTTGTCTCTGAAATGCCCCAATGCAGGATTTTTCCTTCTTTTATCAATTCTGCCATGACCTCCGCAACCGTTTCCGGTTCTACCGCAGGGTCAATCCGGTGCTGAAAATACAAATCAATATGATTTGTCTGCAGACGTTTCAGGGAGCCTTCTACAGACAAACGGATTACCTCTGGCCGGGAATCCGGAATTAAAGGGTGATTTACCGCCGAACTGCTCATATCAAAATGAATACCGAACTTACTGGCAATCTGCACATGATTGCGCATTGGCTTCAGTGCTTCACCTACAAGCTGCTCGTTTATGTGCGGATTATCCTGCGTTCCATAAACCTCTGCCGTATCAAAAAAGGTGTACCCCAAATCATACGCATTGCGAATCATCTGGATGGTTTCTTCTCTTCCGGTGGGTGCGCCGTAAGCATGGCTAAAGCCCATACAGCCCAAGCCTATAGAAGAAACCGGAAGGTCTCTTCCCAGTATTCTCGTTTCCATATTTCCTATACCTGTCCTTTCAAATTTTTCCGGAAAGCGCCTTTGCTTCGCCACTGTCCGTTGCCATTCCCACATACTCCATGCCATACATTCCCGCAAAGCGGCTCATGGTATATTCGGCCTTTTCCAGCATCCATGGTTCCGGAGCAGCACCCTGGAATAGAAATACAAATTTTCTTCCCTTTAGCGCTCCTGATGACACCGGACCGTAAAAACGGTCAATCAGGTTCCGTACCATTCCGCTCATATTGTGCCAGTAAACAGGGGAACCGATGACAATGGTATCTGCCGCTTTCATCCTCTCAACAATCTCTGTAAACTGGTCATCCTCAAAGTGCCGCCCATAACCGTACACCTTATAATCTACCATGTTCAGTGTCTGATATTCTTTTCCATCCATCAGCTTTTCTGCAAGCTCTGCAGTATTTCCATTTTTATTTGGACTGCCATTGATAAATAAAATACTCATTTTTTAAATCCTCCTTGTAAGTAAATTCTTCGTTATATAATGTTTACCTAAGAGTGTTTACTGACCGGAAAATACGTCCGTCAGGAAACTGTCATAGGCATCAAACCAGTTTTCCCGATAGCCAAAACCATGAGGCCGGTCATCCAGCTGCAACCGCTCCACCTGTACTCCGGCAGCTTCTACCGCATCTGCGTTGGAAAGAAACTGGTCATAAAACGGATCACGGGTACCATAACAGTAGAAGGTGGGTGGCAGATTCCCGGCACGAGGCATTTCCACATCCGTGCTGCCTACACTTAAGCGTCCATAAAAGGAATAAATCATTCCGTCGGCTGCGGCATCAGCGGAAACCTCATCCAGGGCATCCGGAACATAATCCGTATCCAATGCCGTGCCATTCACCACTCCGTCAAAATTCAGCAGCATTTCACCTGCCAGAATACCGCCAGCCGAAAAGCCCATGACGGCGATGTCATTTTCATCAATTCCATATACATCTGCATTTTTGCGGACAAAACGGACAGCACGGGCCAAATCCAAGGCGCCTTCCTCCTGGGTATAGGGGCGCAGCCGATAATTAACGACAAAGCTCTGATAGCCCCTGCCTGCCAGTTCTTCGGCAACCGGCGTTCCTTCATTTTCATCACTGCGGTACTGAAATGCGCCTCCGGCGCAGATTAACACTGCCCCTTTCACTTCTGTTCCTTCCGGCACAGGAAAGCTTACCAGATAAGGGCGGAAATCCGGGTCATCCGAATAGTTTCCATTATTTTGTGTGTACTCGGTGGTTGCCGGAACATTACCTTCTTCCCATAAATAGAGTGTCTGGCTGTTATGAGAATCCGCAACAGCACTTAATACTGTATTGCCATTCCCAGTTTCCGGCATCTTGACCTCCGCATTGATTCCAAGACCTTTCGCCCATTCCATAACCGTTTCCTCGCTTTCTGCTACATCATTCCGGGATAAAACCAATTCATTTCCCATCATCAAAGCCCCCGGCTGCAGCTCAGAGATGGTATCCACTGTACGGGAAGCACCGCTTCCGCCATGGGTAATAAACGGAATAATCGTCTTTGCACCAAAATCATATTCCTCCAGGAAGGAATAGATTGCCATGGGCATATCCCCCCACCAGTTGGGATAACCCAAAAATACATATTCATACTGTTCAAAATTCTGCACATGCGTGGCTAATTCAGGTCGAAAATCTTCGTCCTGTTCTTCTGCCGCCTGATTTACCAGCAGGTCATGGTCGAGCGGATAATCCTCCACCGTTTCAATGCGGAATAAATCTCCTCCTACCGTCTGCTGAATCAATTCTGCAACATACTTGGTATTGCCCAGCTTTTCACCGTCTTCTACGACAACACTGGCACCGGAAACGGCGTCTGTCCCGTCCACATCCTCCGGCACCGAAAAATAGGCAATCAATATATTGGAGCTTGCCGTCTGTGATTCTTCCGATGCTGGTGCATTGCCTTCATCTACGACAGACAATTCTGTCCGGCTGTCTGCCAAGGCTGTTGCCCCGGAAGTCCCGGCGCTGTTGTCAGTTCCACAGGCTGCAATACTCAGGCTGAGAACAGCAGCCAGCAAAAGAGCAATCATTCGCTTCATCTTGTATTTCCTCCTTTTCGATTAATATTTATATAAGCAATTGCTATATTATCTTTTATCAGAAACGTAGTTGTGCAAAATTCAAGGTTTTTTAGTTGGAAGTTTATCGGGAAAACAGCCATCCCATGATTTCTTCGTCATAAGCAAACAGACCGCCTCCCCCATGTTCATTGGACATGCCCCGGTCAGTAAAATACGTATGCTCCTTCACATCCAGTACCAGCAGTTCGTCGATTTCCGCATCGTTCAAGCCCTGCTGCTCGTATAAAGCACGAAGGGTATCATAAGCCTCCCGGGTGGGTTCCAGACCATAATATTCATCATTGCGTCCGATAGCAAAATACACCGGCAACCGTTGCTCCACCACGGATTCATATTCCCCATCCCACTGGGAACTGACCTGAAGATAGGCGGTAAACAGCTCCGGCCGCTTGCCCATCACAACGGACATCGTCTCACCACCACCGGAAAATCCGTTGCCATATACTTTGGAAGAATCAATGTTGTATTGCTCCAGAAAATACTCCACCAGTGCAATCGTCTGATTTGCGGAGGTCTCACCCCAATCGCTTAACTGCGGTGCCACAACAATCATTTCACTGTTGTACTTCTGCGCTTCAAAGCCAAACTCTTCGGACTGTATATTTGCAGCAACACCTTGAAAATACAGCCCTTCATATCCCGGCAGAGTAAAGTACAGGGCATATGGTCTGCTTCCATCATAGCTTTCCGGAATATAGACATTATAGTGAATATCACCCTCACTGACGGAATGAAATACATTGTCAATGACAAAGCTCCGGTACTCTTCCGTTCCTTCCGTAACATAGCCCAACGTACTTTCCTCTGGTTTTGTATCCGTAGTTTCCATTTCGTTTTCAGTCTGACCGCTATCAGTATCCTTTGAGCCGTCTGTCTGCTCCAGCATACCGATTTCCGTGAGCCATGCAGCCACATCTGCCAGACTGGAATTATGTACACGATAGCCATCCAGAACTACAGCACCTTCCGAAACCGCCTGGATATAGTCCATGCTGATGCCAATCCCATTATCAGAACTGGTGCAGAAGGGCACAATAGTTTTTCCGTTCAAATCATAGCTTTCTAAAAAACTCCCGATTGCCATGGGCGCATTAAACCACCAAATTGGATAGCCTACATAAATGACATCATAATCATCCAGATTCTCCGGCTTCGCTGCCAGTTCCGGTCTCAAATTCAGCGCTTCCTCAATCCTCGCTGTAGCAGCCGTTCCCCAAAATGCACTACGGTAATACCGTTTCGTCCGGATTTGATACAAATCTGCCCCGGTAAGCTCCTGAATCATTTTTGCTGCAGCCTCGGTGTCACTGCCATCCATATCCTGATTGGAATTGGGTGTCGCAGAAGCCACGGCATCCATTGTATCCGGTATTTCCCCGGCTCTTGAAAAATACACCACCATGGAGCGGGTGCCATCTTCACCAGCCGTTATCTCGCTATTGGCGTCTTTAATCCGGCCGCCTAAGAACAGATACCAACAGGCAATTCCAAGCAGCACTGCCAGTGTAGTTATATTTAACAACCACTTTTTTCTTTTTTTCATGCTACTCCTTTCTTGCTCTTTGACTTACTTCTACTTATTCAGTTTAATTAACGAAGACACTCCTTTACCATACCTGTGACTTCATCTACAGAAAGCAGGGTAGAGATATCAATGTCTTTTATTGCTTCCGCAGAAATCTCTCCGTCAAAATGCATATCAACACCAAGCTCCACAAAAAGCTCAACCATTTTATCAGCAGATTCCTCTATGCTTCCCTCATAGCTAAACACATCCTTAAAGTAACGTCGGATATCCGTATTATGGTATTTTGCCATCACTTTCAAAAACCGTGGAAACAGCGTCGTTAAGCTCTTGCGATAAGTTTCTTTATATAAAACCTCTGGAATAAACTCCAATTCATAAATGTCATACGCATAATTTTCTTCTTTTCCAAGCCCTAACCTTCCGGATGTCGAAATGGCTGCTCCATAAAGAATCACACCGCGCGCATCGGAATCTTGCGGATTTTCTTTCAGCTTCTTTGTCGCTGCAAGGACATTCCGAATCACAGAAATACCAATGTCATAGGATACCGGATTCATATCTCCAATAGTGGAAGCCGATAACTGTACCAGCGTGACCAATCCGGTATAAGCCGTCATTTCCACACCAAGAGACATGGAATACTTCGGTACAAGAATCGCTATATCCGCCGCAATACCATAGGCAGTGCCAAAATCCCCGGTTCTGGAATCTGCTGATACAGCACCCAGACCATACTCCGAACCACTGGAAGGATAGGTTGGCATCAGGAGTAATGGCATTTTTTTAAGACCATACGGATTCTTTTCCGCCTTTACATACGCCCAAAGATCATCCGTATGATGTGAACCAAATGCAATCAGCTTTGCACAATCCATAATGTTGGCGCCGCCTGCGCCAATTACCAGCTCAATGCCCTTTTCTTTCACAAGGCGGATTCCTTCTTCAATAGCCTCCAGTTCTCTGGAAGCATTTCCAAGTTCATATAAGCTGCCGCCGGCACTTTCCACCGCCTTCTTTACATCATCATAACAGCCATTCTTTTTCACAGAACCTCCGCCATAAACGAACAGGGTCTTTTTCCCCGCAGTAAATGCGGTTAAATCTGATACAGGGTCATTACGGAACAATAATTTCGTGTCACTTCTCAATTGAAAGTCCTTCATATAATCAGCCTCCTTATCATTTTTACAGCCCCAGGCTTTCTACCCAGCTTTGGGCCTCCTCTTCTGAAACACCGGATGAGAACCGCATGCCCTCCAGCCAGTTACCGGTTCCTGCCGCTTCCTCCAGAAGCTCGCCGCTCTCTCCCAGTTCGGAAGAGGATGAGGTGCAAAATGGAATTACTGTTTTCCCGGTAAAATCATTTGCCGCAATGAATCCGTCTACCGGCCATGCTGCGATTCCCCACCAGATAGGATAGCCGATAAAAACAGTGTCATAGGATTCCCAGTCAGGAACCGTGGATTCCACAAGCTCCACTATTCTTGCATCGGGATTATCATGCTCATACACAACACGGCTGTTGTCATCCGTCCAGTCCAGGTCATTGTCGCTATAAGGTTCCACCGGTATTAGTTCAAACAAATCTGCCCCAGCTGCCGCCGCAATATAACTGGCGGCCTCTTCGGTGTTACCCGTTGCGGAATAATAAACAACCAGAGTTTTTCCTCCTGTGGTTTCCGACACTTCGGCAGATACCTCCTCCGAAGCTTCCGTAGTTGCCTCCGTTGACGCTTCAGCAGATGTTTCGGTATTCTCGCTGACGGATTGTGTGTCCGTAGTGTCATTTCCGCTGCTCTGACTGCCGCAGGCAGTCAAGGTGAAAATCATTAATAAACTTAAAAATAATGCTGTCATCTTTTTCATGGTAAATCATCCTTTCTTTACATTTTTGTCTGGCCTCCCAAGACATCAGGTATACACTTGGGGTATTTCTGTTTAATAACATTCCCGGAAGATTTTCAATATTTCTTCATGGGTCATTTTCCTATAGCTGCCGGGAGAGAGGCTGCAGGAATCAGCAATGGCCTTCAGGTCCGTGGATTCATTTACACCCAGCTCCCGCAAGGTCGTGGGGAGACCGATTTCTTTAATGAAGTCCGCCAGAGCCTCCACACCGGCACGAGCCAATTCTTCTTCGGTTTTCCCTTCCGGCGGGATGCCCCATACATTTACGGCAAATTTCCGGAATTTAGACAGACCATCCCGATAAATGTGCCGGTAGTAGACAGGATGCAGCACTGCCAGTCCCGCACCGTGATTACAGTCTAAATAAGCTCCAAGCTGATGTTCCATCTGGTGACATTCAAAATCCGTCCGCTTACCCAGCTTAATGATGCGGTTTTCTGCCATGGCAGCCTCCCACATCAGGTTGCTTCGGGCTGTATAGTCCTCCGGGTTTTTCATAGCCGCACGCAGGTCACGGATTACGCCCCGCATAAGCGCCTCTGAAATATCATCCGACACATTTTCCTCATCCGGTTCGCTGAAATAGGTCTCCATAATATGGGATAAAATATCAAACCCGCCAGACACCATCTGTTCCTTTGGAACACTGTAGGTATAGGTTGGGTCCATAAGCGCAAACTTAGCGTTGCATCTGGGATAGTCCCGCCCGGTCTTGACTTTCCGTTCCTCGTTAGTAATTACCGCACCGCCGTTCATTTCACTGCCGGTTCCCGCCGCCGTGACAATCACACCCAAGGGGAGGGGCTCAAAATCAACAATACCGGGTCTCGCCCAGAAGTCCTCCCAAATATCGCCGTCATACACTGCTGCCATAGAGATAGCCTTACAGCAATCCATGACACTGCCGCCGCCCACACCGAGAATCATATCCACCCCGCTTTCCCGTGCCAGCCTTGCCCCCTCCAGCACCTTGGCATAAGTAGGATTAGCCCCAATGCCGGAAAATTCGACCACATTTTGTCCGGTCTTTTTTAAGCACTCCATCACTTCATCATAGATGCCATTGCGTTTAACAGAACCTCCTCCATATGCCAGCATCACCGTCTGTCCATAGGACGTCGCAAGACTTGTCAGATACTCCTTTACGCAGCCTTTTCCAAAATAGATTTTGGTTGCGTTTTCAAAAATAAAATTATTCATCTTCGTTCTCCTTTCGTTATATTTGTTTTTAGGTAATTGCGAAACTCATTATTTTAAAATGCGAGTTGTGCAAATGTAACAAATTTATGTTTGTAGGACATTTGAGAACGTCAGTGCTTAGCGAGGTACTTTCGAGCTTAGCACTGTTGCGTTCTCAACCAAGTGCAAACGGTCCGAAAAACATATTTGTTACATTTGTACAACGCAGGTTCTCAAAAAATCAGTTTCGCAATTACCTATATTTGTTTTTGCCAGAATGCAATTGCCTCGTTAATCCAGCCTTCTGCCACCGTACCGGTTCCCAGTCCAAAGCCATGTCCCAGCCCCGGATAAGAATGAAATTCTGTGTCGATTCCCAATGCACTCATACCATCCAGCCGCCGCTTCATGGTACGCCAGCTTGCAATTCCATCATTTTCTCCAACTGTCACAAATGTCGCAGGGTCATTTTCGCTGTATTCAGTTAAGCCGGTATACTGCATGATGACTGCAGCAGGCTGTGGAAGCGCCTCGGCACCAAAGGCTGCGGTTCCATAGGAGCCAAGCCATGCCGCCATTCTCGCACCGGCACTTCCTCCCCACAGAGAATAGCCGTCGGTGTTTACCTCCAATTCTCCGGCATGTTCAAAAATATATTGAATGGCACGGGCCAGATCTTCACAGGCTGTCTGCGCACCTGGCCGGTAAATCAAGGTAAATGCGTTATATCCTTGCTTGGACAGCTCCAAAGCATGAGGAAAGCTGTCCTGCATGGCTCCCACATAGGCAAACGCCCCACCGGCATTGCAAATGGCAAATCTTTCGCCAGGGTTCCCCTTGAAAAAGAACAAGCCTGTATCTTCTTTTGCCGGGTCAGCCGACTTTTTTTCCTCTGTATAAATGTCATAAAAAATGACGTCACCAGAGGCGGCATGCTCCCTCATATAATTTGCAATTTCCACCGTCTCCTCCGAATCTATGTTGTTATACCAGGTCAGCTGCAGCTCCCCCAGCGTGTTCCCGCTGTAATAACCGGTGTCTACCGGAAAAATCAGCCTGCCATAATCTCCAAAAACAGGATCCTGAATGACATCGGATATGGCTGTGTCAACGGTATACGAATTACGCATACCTGCATTGACTGTATTATCCTCCTCAGCTTCTGTCCGGATAGTGTTAGATGGCATATTCTGCTTTGTTGCACCTGTATTTCCACAAGCACTGAGTATCATCATAAACAGGACTGCCAGGATTCCCATTGCAATTACCCGTTTCAACATATTTATCCCTCCTGCCATGCAACTCTCTTACTTCATTTGCTACCTACAGTATAAAAAAATCGAGACTTCCACAGAAGTCTCGATTCGTTCATCAGTTTATACCCAAAGGTTATATCTATTTTATTTATGCAATACCGCCTGAATTGCCGACAGAAAACGCTTTACTGTTTCGGATGGAGCAGGAGAATGGAGCAAGCCATAAGGAATAGAATGATTCCATTCCACCGGAATGACTTTTAATAAGGGATGCACATTATCCCATGCCTGGACTGCCATCAGAACATCATTACTGTTTTCACACCGGTTAAAAACATCTACACTGTAAAAATCAAAATCCACAATCTCAATCCGACTGTGATTCTGCCAGATATCATCCCGGAGAACATCCACATAATGACTCCAGTTCCGGTGCATCAGCATCAGCCGTTCCCCATATAAATCCTGAACAGTCATCCTGTTCTTACCGGCAAGACGATGATGGATGGACACCGCACAGCATATCGGCTGTCTGGAAATTTCAAAGCCTGCGCAGCTTCTCACATTCAACATCGTATCATCAAAAATACCTGCGACCACATCAATGTTCTGTCCGAGATTTTTCAAAATCTCCCTTGCATTTTCCGGTGTATTTTCAAAGGGAATAAGTTGGAATTTAATTTCCGGGCAGAGCTCGTGAATCTTGGGCCAAAGCTCCACCAAAACTCCAGCCGGCGTCATAGGAGAAGTTCCGATACGAATAACATTATCCCCCTCCTGCATCGCATTCTTTGCCCGGATTACAGAATCCTTGCAATACTGAATCACATATTTTGCATCATTATACAAAGAGGTTCCTGCCTTTGTCAGCTTCAGCCCTCGATGGGTACGCTCAAAAAGCTTCACCTCTAAATCTGCTTCCAGCAGATTAATCTGTTTAATCACAGCCGTAGGCGTAATGTAAGCTTGTTCAGCAGCCTTATTAAAGCTTCCGGCATCTGCAACACGGATAAACGTTTCAAGTTGAGGATTATACACCACTATCACCTCTTTTCCTTCTTAAATCTTCTGGCTTTCCCTCAGTTTGGAGTATTTATCATAAACATCTAAAGCGCTGCACCTATTGTAGCATATCCACTCAGATACGTATACATCACCGGATTTGCATTCGCATACAGATACTTATGCAGGCTTACCGGGTCATAAATACTTCCCTGATAGCTGTCCATGCTGATAAAGGTTCCGGTAAACGGATTCATATACCTTGCACGAAGGTAATATAATCCTGTATTCGCATTGTACTGTTCCCCAGTGTAGAGGAACTCGTTTTTGGTATCGGCTTCCTTCTCTAATAAGCTGCCATAGGCATCATAGCTGTAGCGGTGATTTATCCACTATTTTCATTTATTATTCTATCCAATCACCAGTACTACCATCATATGTAATAAATCCGTCTTTCCAATGATCTTGATTCAGTTCATATCTATCAATATAAAAGCAATCAACAGGAAAGCGGTTGAATCCTTTTTTGGTTTTGTATCTTTCTATTGCCTCTTCTGCCTTTTTATAAGAACTATAAATTCCAATAATTTTTATATTTTCTTTACTTATATCTTCTGTTACTTCATACTCATAACAATGCTGTAGTAAATACACTTTTTGCATAACTTAACTCCTCCTAATAAATTGTAAATCAATAAAAGTGTGTATCAAAATATTTTTTTAATTGATTGTAGTCCGATTTAGGACCAGTATTTTTTGGATCATATTCCCCATATTTTTCTAAGACTCTTTTCGCAGCATCCTTACCCGACTCGTTCTTATACGGTTTTTCTCCCTTAAATCTATCTGCTATATCATCTTTATCTTTTCCTTTTTTAGGCTTTTTTTTCGTTTTGTACTCTTTGTCTTCATTCTGACTTTCTCCTTCTTTTTCTTTTGGAGAATTTTTTCCTTTATTTTTGCCTTTGCTTTTATCATTATTCTCAGCTTCATAAATTGCCATCCTTATCTGTTCAGCAATTGTTTCACTTGCGATACCAGCCTCATTACAGATAATTTCTATATTATCCAGTGCATACTGCAAAATCTCAACTGCTACATCACATGCATCTATAGAATACCCCTCATTTAATGCATCATCTATAACAAGCGACAACATAACCGTTGCTGAAAGATATGATACAGCTTCTACCGCCTTAAGTGACCATAACCGATTCAGGAGCTGCATTCCAATATTAAACATAATGGCTTCATTCTGTGCCTCTTGTACCTCTGAACTGGTCATTACACCCATTCCTGCTACAAGAACTCCAACATACCCGCTCGGGTCCGTATACATCACCGGATTTGCATTCGCATACAGATACTTATGCAGGCTTACCGGGTCATAAATACTTCCCTGATAGCTGTCCATGCTGATAAAGGTTCCGGTAAACGGATTCATATACCTTGCACGAAGGTAATATAATCCTGTATTCGCATTGTACTGTTCCCCGGTGTAGAGGAACTCGTTTTCGGTATCGCCTTCCTTCTCTAATAAACTGCCGTAAGCATCATAGCTGTAGCGGTCTGTGATTCGTCCCGCTTCGTTTGTCAGAAGCCTTGTGCTTCCATGTCCGTCATACAGATAATACCATACTTCTCCATCCTTTTCCATGGAAAGAAGCTCATCACCCCTGGTATAATAAGCGGTTTCTTTTCCCTTTTCATCCGTCTCTGCCGCCACCATGGTAAGGTCTGCACTGGTATCATTGACATAAAAGGTAGTGTCACTTTCGTTTATGGTCTTTGACAGACGGTTTCCGGCATAGTCATAGGTATAGGATTCAACCGTTACACTGCTGTCCTGCTGGACGATTGCTTTTGTCAGATGGTTTTCCTTATCATACGTATAGTCTGCTGTCATACTGCCGGTCTGCTTTACAAGGTTTCCGTTGGCATCATAGCTGTAGACAATATTTCCTTCCGGAGAAACTTCTGTAATCAACTGGTTTAATGCATTGTAGGTATAAATGGTTGTTCCTTCGATAACTTTGATTTCTTCCGAATCCACATCTGCCAGCACAGAGATATCACCTTTAACGGAAGTCTCTTTGGAAATACGGTTGCTTGCTGCATCATATGTAAATTCGTTAGTTAATCGGTTCCCATCCCTCTCTATGGTCTCTTTTACAAGACGGTTTAACCTGTCATATTTATAGGTGGTTTCCGTCTCCACACCGCTGTTTACCTCTGTGATGGTAAGACGCTCTCCTGCTTTGCCCAGCCCATAGCTGTACCGGGAAAGCTGTACACCATCTGCATTGGTCACACATTCTTCCTTTAACCGCTGGCAGGCATCATAGGTATAGGTGGCCACGTTGCCGTTTGGATAGCGGACTGCACTACGGTTTCCTAATTCGTCATACTCATATACCGTTGCTCTGCCGTTCCGGTCAATGACCCGGGTAACACGGTCAAGGAGGTCGTATTCATAGGTGGTCTTTCCAAAACCATTGTCGAAGGTTTCCAGTCTGCCTGCCGCATCATAGGTATAGGATAAGGTATTGCCGTTCACATCGGTCTGGCTGGCTAAACGTCCATACTTATCATATGTGTATACCACATCCCCACTCTTATCTGCCACCTTCACAAGCTGTCCCTTTTTGTCATATGTAA
>JAXVOW010000303.1:0-15511 GCA_037301995.1 bacterium
AATGTGGAGCTTCCGTTGATTTACCAGCGTGTTTCCAGGAAAGAACGGGAGGAAAGAGTGCAGGAGGCAATTGGCCGTGTGCAGCTGGAAGAACGGCAGAGCCATAAACCGATGGAATTATCCGGTGGACAACAGCAGAGAGTAGCCATTGCAAGGGCATTAGTCACCCATCCTTCCCTGATTTTAGCAGATGAACCGACGGGAAATCTGGACTCAAAAACCGGAGAAGAAATTATGGCTTTGTTTCATGAACTGCATGCCCAGGGAAATACCATTGTAGTAATCACCCATGATGAAGGTGTGGCAAACCAGGCGGAACGCAAAATCCGGATTAAGGATGGAAGAGTACAGGAGGTTGGAATCGGCGACAGAATGGATATACAGATGCCGGGAAATGCAGAGCAGGATTCAATAGGAGAATTGGGAAAGGAGTATCAATAATATGATAATACAGTCTATAAAAATGGCAGTGGATTCAATTCTTTCCAATAAAATGCGTTCCTTTCTCACTATGCTGGGAATGATTATCGGTGTGATGTCTCTGGTGGTGCTGGTATCTATTGTCAATGGTGCTACGGATAAGGTGACGGATTCCATTTCCCAGATTGGAACCAATCTGCTGACGGTGCAGATTCAAGACGATAAAAATAATCCGTTAACACTGGATGAAATCAATTCCCTGACAGAAAAGGACTCTGTGTCTGCAGTAGCACCCATTTCCCAGGGCAGCGGAACAGCAAAATATGAGAGAAACAGTTCCAGCATTTCATTGTATGGAACCAACGGAGCCTATTATGAAATTAAAGGGCTTACCCTTGCAAGGGGACGGTTTTTAAAGAGTGCAGATGTAAACCAGAGTACCTTTGTAGCGGTGATTAACGCTACAGCAGCGGAGGAATTGTTTGAACGCACCAACGTGGTTGGAGAGACGATTTGTATAAATGGATATCATTTTACGATAATTGGAGTGTTAGAAGAGGAAGAAACTACGGTCGGTAATACCTCTGAGCGTTTGGAAGCCTATATTCCGTTTACCGTGCTTTCAAAGCTGAGTGGAACCAGCCGGGAGATTACCAGCTTTTATGTATCTTCTGCGGATGAAAACAGTATGGATATGGTGGAGGAAGAAATCACCGCCTATCTATATGAGAGATTATCCGGCGATACCGATGCATTTTCTATTACAAATTCTTCCACGATTCTGGAAACCATGAGCAGTGTAAATGATACTATGAAGTGGATGCTTGGAGGTATTGCAGCAATTTCCCTTCTGGTGGGAGGCATTGGGATTATGAATATTATGCTGGTATCGGTAACGGAGCGGACAAGAGAAATTGGAATCCGGAAAGCTATTGGAGCCAGAAAACAGACCATATTGGTGCAATTCTTAATTGAGGCATTGTTGGTCAGTGTAACCGGATGTCTCATTGGAATAGGGTTATCAGCACTTACTGTATTTGTGATTAATCATGCAGGTACCTCCCTTTCTGCCAGTCTGTCTCTGGATGTAATCATAATTGCCATTTGTTTTTCCATGTTGATTGGCGTGGCATTTGGCATTTATCCTGCCTATAAGGCGGCAAATAAGAAACCGATTGATGCCCTGCGGTATAACCTGTAGAAACAGCAGAAGAATCGAACTTGCCCTTAGCAGGGTTGTGTAACGGCTAATTCTTCTCTATTTTATAACAGCTGATTTTTGGCGCTTCAAAATCCAGAAGAGCTATTTTGCGAAGGGAATCGTTTTCCAGATAAGGCAATGCCAAACTCTCTGGAAGAAAACTGATGCCTCCCAAATCCAAAAGATAGGGTACAAGCTTTGTACTATTGTCAATTTCAAATTGAAAAGAATAATGTGATGGGAATAATTCCCGGATAAAACTGCCGACCTCCTGCAAGGCGAAATTACAGAAAAGATATTTGGATTTTACAAGTTCGTCTTTTCGGATTCCGTTTTTGTAGAGTGTGTCGGCAGTTCTGGTTACCAGAATTAATTCGTCTACAGCAAATATTTCGCAGGAATAGCCCTTTTTGCGGAGTGGGGTGTAACAATATGCCACATCCATAAGACCATCCTGCAATGCATGGAGCAGGTCATTGGAATGACCAATGGTAACCTTTAATGCATCATCCGGGTGGCTTTCCATCCATTGTTTGATTTTCGGATATAAATAACATTCATATATTGTATTTGTGGACCCAATGTGAATGGTATGAGGATAGTGTTTGATGGAATTCATTTCCTTAAATGCAGCATTTTCTAAAGCAAGCATTCTGCTGGCGTATTTTTCAAATACAATTCCTTCTGAAGTTAATGTTACATTTCGTTTATTTCTGTTAAAAAGTGATTTTCCCAGTTCGGCTTCTAACTCTGCTATCCGGTTCGTAACGGTTGACTGTGCAACAAATAGCTGCTCTGCTGTTTTCGTAAAGTTTTTTAATTTGGCCAGCAGTAGAAAGGTTTTTAGTGTCTGTGTATCCATATAAGGCTCCTTTAATTTGAAAATCGAATAATGGTAATCTAAATAATCTGTTTTACAGATATAATAGCATATTGTTATAATCAGAACAACAAAAGATCTTTTGAAATTCAAATAGTTATGGGAAAGGAAATAAGGGTATGGAGAATATAAGATATAAAGTGGTAAATTATGACTGTCAGGATTTTATTTTACTGAGCAATGAATTGGATGAATATCTGAATAAAGCTATTGGCGGTGAAGAAAAGAGAGAAAAATATAAGGGGTTTAATCAGCTTGATACAATGGATTATGTGATAATTGCATATGCAGATGAAATTCCGGCAGGGTGCGCAGCGTTAAGGGAGTATTCTAAGAGCGCAATAGAAGTGAAAAGGGTATTTGTGCAGGAAGCTTACAGAAAAAATGGTGTGGCAACAGGGATGATGAGGCGGTTGATAGATTATGCGGGGGAAAGGGGATATGATAAATTAATCCTGGAAACGGGTGAATTTTTGAAAGATTCTGTCAGACTGTATACAGCTTTTGGGTTTCATAGAATCCATAATTATGGGGTGTATGTAGACATGGTAGAGTCTTTGTGCATGGAGTTAACTCTTGCAGAAATCCGTTATTCTTTTCAAAGAGAATTTCAACCGGAAGAATTACGGGAATTGTTCCAGTCAGTGGGCTGGCTGTCTGCCGGTTATGCGGACAGGATGATAAAGGCATTTCAAAACGCAGGGACTATAGTTAGTGCATGGAATAATAAGCAGCTGGTGGGGTTAATAGAGGTTTTAGATGATGGTGAATTAACTGCATATATTCATTATCTGCTGGTAAGACCGGAGTACCAAAAGCGGGGAATTGGAAAGAAACTGCTGGAAATGGTAAAGGAGCAATATAGGAATTATTTGTATCTGATTGTCATTTGTGAGAAAAAGAAAAACGTGGGATTTTATGAAAACAGTGATTTTGAGAAGATGGAAACCGCTATACCATTGCAGATATTAAAAACAAGTATACGCTAAGCAGCGAGCCAAGTGACTGCTTGCAGGCATTTGGCGGCTGCTATGGTAACGATGAGAAACTTGCAAAGTGAGTTTCTCATCGTTTATTTTGCCTTTGCATTTCCTGTTTTTGCTTTGCCCTGTATTTCCGGTACAGGAGGTGCAGCGTTTTTGGGGAAATTGTTTTTCTTATTGCTCTCTGTGCCGTGCGGCTCTTTTGTATCTGGTCGTCTCATTCCTGCTTTTGCCATTTTATCACCTCAGTAGAAGTATGGACGGTAAAGGGAAAAGTTATACAGATTTTTTAAGCATAAATAATAATGAAATAAGATGAATTATTTGATATAATTAAAATTTTGAAAAAATTTGTAACGAATGAAAGAAAATCCGGTCTTATAAGCGTAGGAGGTGAAAGATTGGATAATATAGAGCAGCTCTATCGATTGTATTTTAAAGATGTGTTTTTGTATTTGAGGGCAATTTCAAGAAACGAGGATATCGCCGAGGAACTGACGCAGGAAACTTTTTTCAAGGCCTTGAAAAGTATTCACAAGTTCCGTGGAGAGTGTGATATACGTGTATGGCTTTGCCAGATAGCGAAAAACACCTATTATAGCTATTGTGAGAAAAATAGAAAGGAAATATTAGAAGAAGTGGAAGAACCCTATCGTAAGGTATTTCATTTAAGAGTATTTGGAGAGCTATCCTTCCGGAAAATCGGAGAGGCATTTGGCAGGACGGAAAATTGGGCAAGGGTTACATATTACCGGGCGAGATGCAGCCTGGCTAAGGAAATGGAGGACAAGTATGGAAGAGATGAATTGTAGTGTAATATATGATTTGCTCCCACTTTATATCGAGGGGATATGTTCTGATGAAACCAGACTTATGGTGAAGGAGCATTTAGAAAATTGCAAGGAGTGTCGGAGCAGTCTGGAATATATGAAAAAAAATATTGAAATTCCGGAAGAAAAGGATACAGCACTGATAAAGAAAGTAAAGAGTCGGATTTTGATTGAGAAACTGGTAGTTGCTATTGCAGTCGTTTTTGTTGCGGTAAGTATATTATTTTTTGGAGGTTTGTATCTGATGTCAGACCAGGTTGCCATGAATGATATGCTATCAGAGGATAATGTTAGAGTAGAACAGGATGCAAATGGTGATGTGTGGCTGGTACGCCGCGGAAATGCCATAGAAGCTTCTCATGTGATACCGGATTTGTATACTGTAGACGGAGAAATTATTTGCGAGACAGAAAGTGGGGGATTTAAAAGGTCTGCGGATGGAGAACAACTGGTGTTGAAAGTAGTCCTGTATGAAAGCCGGCTGTCCAGACTATCCCAGCAGATTCTTGGAGAAAACAATTCCATTGATGAGGAAAAAAGTCTGTTATTTAATGTGGAGGAAAAGCCAAATTACCAAAAGGTGATTTTTTCATATGATGAGGGTGAAAAGGTTTTATGGGAAGGAAATTAATTGATTAGAAAAGGAGAATATATATGGATAAGAGAACATTTTATAGATTAGGAATTGGATTGGGCGTGGTTAATCTATACAGAAGTGACGGGATTAGGTGAAAGCAGCTACTGGTTTTGCCGGTTATTGTTTGGATAGTATTATATGCTGCAAATTCAGTAAAATACAGAGGCTGATGTGGTAAAAAATCCGCATCAGCCTCTGTATTCTATTATAACCCCTTGAAATTGAAATCTATTCTTTTCCATTCCAGCAGTAGGTACAAAGCTTTTCTTCCGGAATACCTACAGCTGCCAGCATATCATCTAACCGGTTATACCGGAGTGTGGTAAAATTAAGCTCTTTCCGGATTTCCTCTACCATCTGGTCATATTTTGGAGATTCCGGATGCGTATATTCCTGTAATACTTCTTCGGAGATGTCTTCCGTTCCTTCTAATTTTGCAATCACCCGGCGGGTAATCAAATCCATCTCAGAGGAGGAGCGGGAGAAATTCAGGTATTTACAGCCATATACCAAAGGTGGGCAGGCAGGACGGATATGAACCTCCTTTGCACCGCTTTGGTACAAAAATTCAGTAGTTTCTCTTAGCTGGGTTCCCCGGACAATGGAATCGTCAATCAGCAATAAACTCTTATCTTTGATTAAATCATGTACGGCAATCAGCTTCATTTTAGCAATCAGATTACGCTTGCTCTGAATCGTCGGCATGAAGGAACGCGGCCAGGTTGGTGTATACTTAATAAATGGTCTGGAAAATGGAATTCCGGAAGCATTGGAATAACCGACGGCATGGGCGGTTCCGGAATCCGGCACACCGGCAACAATATCCGGTTTTACATTATCTCTCTTTGCTAGGCTGGCACCGCAGTTGTAACGCATCTGCTCTACACTGACACCCTCGTAGGAACTGGATGGATATCCATAATATACCCATAGGAAGGTACAGATTTTCATATCCTTGCCAGGAGCGACCAGGGTTTTTACACCCTCTTGGGTTACAATGTCAATCTCGCCGGGACCTAATTCTTTGAAATCTTCGTATCCGAGATTGCGGTAGGCGAAGTCCTCGAAGGTAAGACAGTAGGCATCCTCTTTTTTTCCGATTACAAGAGGGGTTCTTCCGTATTTATCTCTGGCGGCGTAGATACCCTTTGGCGTCATGACCATCAAAGTCAGAGAACCATCAATTAACTCCAAAGCATAGTGAATACCTTCAATAATATTTTCTTTCTGGTTGATGATGGCAGCCACCAGCTCTGTTGGATTGATATCTCCGCCGCTCATTTCCAGAAAATGGGAACTGCCATTATTGAATACAGTGTTAACAATTTCATCTGTATTGTTAATCTTACTTACCGTAGTAATGGCATAAGTTCCGTGATGGGAACGTACGATTAAAGGCTGTGGTTCATAATCGGATATGCAGCCAATTCCCATGTAGCCTTTCATTTCCTGTACGTCCTTGTCGAACTTGGTACGAAATGGGGCATTTTCGATATTGTGTATGGAACGGTCAAAGCCTTTTTCTCCATAGACCGCAAGGCCGCCACGTCTTGTGCCTAGATGGGAATGATAATCCGTTCCAAAAAATAAGTCAAACATACAATCTTCTTTTGATACAACTCCAAAAAATCCACCCATGATTTTCTCCTTTTGTATATATTCTGTGTCAAATGTCCTTTCATTATGTAACAGAGATAAAGTAAATGGTCTCTGTTGCAAGGTAAATAAAAAAGACATAAGGCTATTTTGCCTAACAAACTAAAGTATAACAATCTATACAGTGGCTGGCAAGAAAAAATTGCAAAAATATGGCATGTTAAGTTGGAGCGGATAAACGCTTTTGCCGGCGGAGCCGTTGTTTTACCAGTTCTAAAAAGCGTTCACTTCCCAATACCTCCACCATCGGTCCAAAGGACAGAACTTCAATGAGTAATTCCGTTTCCATTTTTTGATTATAGTAAATAAAGCATTCATAGGTGTTATCATTAATTTTGGTGGTGTTTTTCTCGTAGTTGGCAAACTGGAGCATCGTGCGCTCTAAGGCATTCCGGTCCGTATGGATGCGGAGATGCACCGGTTCTTTGTAATAAGAGGAACGGATGCTTTTATTGATATCCGGCAGCTTGTCTGCATATTGTGGCAGCAGAGCAACCTCCTTCATCCGTTCCAGATTTAAAATTTCTACACGTTTTTTTCTGTCTGAGCGCAGAATCCCAAGAAGGCGGAATTTATCATTTTTGATGGAATATTCCAGCCGGCATGGCAGGTAATGGTGATGCAGCCGGTGGTTGGTATGGGATTCATAGGAAATGTCCACATACTGGTGATTATGGATAGCGCTTACTAAAGTGCGGAAATGCTGCTGGTAATCGGTATTGTCGTAGTCGTCTCCATTGGAAAAACGGTCATAATAGTAAAAGTCCTCCGGCTGCCAAAGAACGGCTTCGTCGGCAAACAGGGCTTCTAACCTCGTTAACTGCTTCTTTTCAAAAAACAGCCGAATCCGTTTATCCTGTAAAATGGTTTTCATATATGCTCTTTGCAGACCGGTAAGGGGTACATAGAAGTTGTCAGATAACTTGGAGATAAAAAGCTCTCCGTCCTGTTCTAACAGGTTCCATTCCTTCGAGGTAAGCTTGGGAACCAGATACAAAAGACTTTCCTCATATCCCTTCTCGGAAATCCCGGCACGGAGAGAATCTAAGGTAAGACCGGAATGGTTTTCTAATATTGACTTCATAATTTGATAATAGCAGTTGTATATTTCGGAAAACAGTTCCATAAATAATTCTCCTTATCATTCTATATGTCATACATCTGGTACATTGCTTCCATATCGCTATAAAAAAGAGATTTTAGCCTGGAGGTACTGCACTCGACGTCAAGGATACGTCCGGTAAAGGTGCGGAGCCAGGGCAGCATTTCATTGCTGTCAAATACTTCTTTTTCATAGGTGTAGGTATCCGGTGCAATGTGGTTTATGGTTCCGCCTTTACCTTCCCGGGTAAGGCGCTCTAAAATATAGTCCTCTGCACCTTCTTTGATATGGAGAGTTAGTTTTACGGTTTCCAAATGGGTCCTGCCGCCATTTTGAAAGGATACACCCCACAGATGGTTGTGGTTTTTCATAAGCATTTCCCGGAGTATTTGGTAATCAGGGGCAAGTTCTAACGGTTGGAGCTTTTTAATGGAATCCATGCGCACACAGGTAAAACGCTTGGATTTTGCCAGGTAAAGGCACAAAAAACGTCTTCCGGTGCGGGTGCTGGTAAAAATCTGAAGTGGAACACCAAGCATGGTACTTTCGTTACTGCTTTTCGTGCCACGTATCATAAGTTCGACGGAAAACTGCTGTCTCATGGCATTTAGTAATTCTAACAGAATCTCATCCTCCAGGGTATGGACAAAGAAGCTGTGTTTTACCCGGAAGGTTTCATTTTTGCTGGAAATGGTATCTAATATTGTGTTCCCGACAATTCCTAATGGGGCACTGAGCTGGTAGAATTGAAGAGCAGATTCCAGCATTGGGAATTGTGCAAGAGTATCCTTAAAATCGGGATTTTTCAGATAAAGTAAATCCTTTCCCTGTTTTTCTTTGCGAAGCAGACCTTCCTTTACATAAGAATTACATTTTCTTCTCACCATCTGTACATCCAAAAATACTTCATAATCATTCAAAATGCCGTCGGTAATTTCTTCTATGGTCATGCCCTCGGTATCTGACAGCATATCCAGTAAAAAGAAATGCAGCATAATGTCATTGTCTGTAAAGCTTTTGGTTTTCCATACCTGATAGAGAGGGTTGGTGTCTAAAAGATTGCTGTCAATGGCAAGGGAGATGTTTTTCCCTTTTTCTGTATAGTCCCGTTTTACAAAACCTGACAGCCAGCTTTCAATACGGCGGCGTTCATTGTCGTAGGTTCTTAAACTTTTGCCCTTGAATTCTTCTCTGGTTTTGAAACCATATACAAAGAAGTCCCGGACATATTCTCTTGTTTTGGGAAAGCTTTTGATAAGTTCTTTAAATTCAGACATGCAGGACTCCTTTCTTGCTTGTGATTGCTATAGTTAATTGCGAAACGCAAAAAAGTATATATGCGTTTGTGGAATATACACAACTTTGCGACAGCATTAGGAACGATTTCTTATTGTATTGTAGCATAGATGGGGGAAAAGACACAAATAATTGTTGGCATTTTATATTCGTGATTGACAAAAAGATACTATGGTAATAGAATGTATTTAGTAATACTAAATATAAGGCGGTGAGAATTTGAACCCGAAGTATGAAAAGCAGATTAAGAAGGGAGTATTGGAGATTTTGGTGCTTAAGCTGTTGGCGAAAGAGGAGAAGTATGGCTATCAGTTAATCAATGAATTGAAAGAGAAAAGTAACAATTTATTCGTTTTAAAGGAAGGCACACTATATCCGATTCTGTATCGGTTAGAGGATGAGAATCTGGTATCAAGCCGTTGGAGTGAACCAAAAGGGAAAGAGATATCCAGAAAGTATTACCATATTACGGAAAAAGGAAAACAGGATTTGGAAGAGCTTTGCGGATTGTGGGAAGACTTTCAGAAATGTGTAACCGCGATTTTAAGAGAGGTAGACGTATGAATCAGAAGACTTATATCAAAAAAGTTTGTAAGCAGTTAAAATGTACAAGAACAAAGAGAATAGAAATCGCAAAGCAGCTGGAATCCGATATTACCAGTGCAATGGCGAATGGAGAAACCATGGAGCAGATAGTTGAACGCATGGGGGCTCCGAAGGAAGCAGCGGCAGAATTTAATGAAAATCTGTCGGAGGAAGAAATCAAAAGGGCAAATAGAGCAAAGAAAATAACAATTGCAGGTATTATAGTGGTGGTACTGTTGCTTGTGGGTCTGTTGGGTTATTGGGCAGTTCCAAAGTCAAAGCCCCTTGAAGAAAGTTCAATATTTGATGTGGAACAAGTGGAAAGCAAATCAATGGCAGTGATTTTGGCATTAAATATGGAGGATTATGATGCCCTGCAGGAAGAGTATGCAGATGAAAACATGAAGCCGATTCTGACAAAAGAGTATATGGATAATGTGAAGGCAGGTTTTGATTTGGACTGGAAGTCAAATGTATCCTTTGGTAACGCATATGCAGTAGAGGTTTCACAGTTAGGAAAAATATATGCAGTTGTCCAGATGACTGTTACTTATGGGGAGAATAATGTAACCTATACCTTGTCCTTTGATTCGGATTATAAGCTGGCAGGCTTATACATGAAATAGAGGGGAGATGATTGAAATGGGCTTTGTGGTTTGGCTGCTTTGTGGTCTTATGTTTCTTGGATTTGGTATTGCCGCATTTCGTGCAAAAAAACCAGCAGGCTTTTGGGCAAATGCCAGGACTCCGGAGATTGAAAATGTGAGGGCTTATAATAAGGCTGTGGGTAAAATGTGGTGTGTGACAGCCGTTGTCTTTGTTGTGCTGGGGTTCCCATTTTTGGTCGCCAGGCAGAATTCACCACTGTTTTTTATCTCCATTGTAGGTGTAATGATAGAAATGATTGTGGATATGGTGGTGTATTCCTTGAAAATTGAGGCAAAGTATCGTAAGAAGTAGAGGACAAAATCACACATGGAGCCAGGTAAATCCCAGAGTACTTACGGCGGATAATTAAATAAAGTAATAAGAGCAGAAAAGTGGCTGTTTATGAATAATAAGTAGACAGCCGCTTTTTTGCGCTGCTTTGTATTGAAGGTCAGAAGATGGCTTTTAAATCAAGTTCGCAACTTTTTTGAAATGAAATATTTACCAATCCATATTAGAATAGCATCATCAAAGAAAACAAAGCATACAAACATCAGGAAAACACAAAGAGGGTTTTGTGAGAAAAGGAGGGAAAGACAATGTTTGTACTTTTCAATGAGAACACAAGATTTCCGGTAAAGGTTTGGTTACAGGATGAAAGTAAGCTGGAGGAGAACTGTTTGGAACAGGCATATCATCTGTCAAACCTTCCCTTTATACATAAATGGGTCTGTTTAATGCCGGATACCCATGCCGGAAAGGGAATGCCAATCGGCGGAGTCATTGCAGCAAAGGATGTAATTATTCCAAATGCCGTGGGGGTAGATATCGGCTGTGGCATGGTATTTACTGCAACGAATATCAAAGTAAATGACATTAAAGATGTTATGACAGGAAATGGAAGTCTGGTTCAGGCGATGATTGGAGCGATTATGAGAGCGGTTCCCCTTGGAGTGGAGCGACACAAGACACTACAGGAATCCATTGTGCTTGATAAGACAAAGGAAGAAATGTGGAAGTATGAGGCGAACAAAGAGTTAATTCCGCTGATAGAGGACGGCTATTATCAGGTGGGAACCTTAGGCGGTGGCAATCATTTTATTGAGCTTCAGAAAGATGAGGATGGTTACCTTTGTATTATGATTCATTCAGGCAGCCGTCACCTTGGAAAGAAGATATGCGATTATTTTCACAATACTGCAAGAGAGTTAAATAATAAATGGTATAGTGACGTGCCGGAGCAATACCACCTGGCATTTTTGCCGGTGGCTTCTGAGGAAGGGGCGCAGTACATCAACTGGATGCAGCTTGCCATGGATTATGCCTTTGAAAACAGGGAGCATATGTTAATGGTAGCCTGCAATATTGTAAAGGAATTGGTTGAGAAACATACGCACTATACAGTGGAATTTTCAGACCAGATTAACTGCCACCATAATTATGCAGCATTGGAGAACCATTATGGCGCAAACGTATGGGTGCACAGAAAGGGTGCCACCAGGGTAAGAGAGGGTGAGCTTGCGGTGATACCGGGAGCCATGGGTTCCTACAGCTATGTGGTTGAGGGAAAAGGCAATCCGGAGACTTTTTGCACATCTTCCCATGGTGCAGGCAGATGCTATTCCAGAAGCGGAGCCATGGCGGCTTTTTCCACAGAACAGGTCATGGTGGACTTGAAGGAACAGGGCGTCATTCTTGGAAAACGTAAGAAAAATGATGTTGCAGAGGAGTGCCGGTTTGCATACAAGGACATTGACGAGGTCATGGAACAACAAAAGGATATGGTAACTCCTGTCAGAAAATTAAAGACAGTGGGAGTTGTAAAAGGCTGAGAGGTAATAACCTGCAAGGGCAGGATTATTATAGAGAAGGAATTTATTTGCGTGGGTATCGGGGCAGTAAAGCCCCTGCCCTGCGGTGCCGGTATGTAATACAGGGTATTCCATAGGTTCTTTCACAGGTTGCGCCTGTTAAGCGTAATGCCTATAAAGAGGCTCAAAGTGTAAATTCGGTGGTTCGAATCCACCCCGTGAAAACGGTTGCTAAGTGGTAAAGCATACACCAAAATGGCAGACTATTTTAGTCAGACGGTTCAAATCCGTCAAAATCCCAAATATGCGCGGGAAATTCCTCCCATCCACACCGGATTTCTTCTTAGGCAGAATTGTCATTTGCTGTAGCAGTACAGAAGATGTAATACTGTTTGCTGAAGGTCTGGAGAAGGTAATTTATTTCATTGCCTGAAATTTGAGGATACCGCAGACTTATCTTGCAGAACAACAAAGGAGAACAGTGAATGGATAGATGTTTTTGACGGAAACATTTCCGACAGGAAACAATACCTTCACAAAGTATCCGGCGTCCTTCTGCACGATGGGATGCTGAATCAGATTTCCGTAACGAAATAAAGATGGGAGGAATGGACTGCCATAATGCAAAAGATACGTATAGTGAGGCTTAGATACAATACGAAGATATGAGTGTTGATAAATGCACTGAACAGAGTGCATATGTAAGAAATAAATCGGTTTTTATAGACTGTATTTAGGAGGATAGAAGAATGAGAGTGATTATTAGAGAAAATGAAGCAGGTTTTGTAACAAAAAATGGTTTGTTTGTGAAAATGTTAACAGCGGGAAAATACTACTTTTCCAAGGTGCTGGGATATGAGGTACATATTGAGGAAATGTCTGGTGAATTGAATTATATGGATGTTCCATATCAGATTTTAGAAAAGGACCGGATTTTCCGGGAGTCAACCGTGCACTTTCAGATTCCGGACGGATTCATCGGTTTGATCTATGTCAATAATACCCTGCGGGCATTTGCGGTCAGAAAGGAATATATTTTCTGGAATGTGTTTGAAAAGTGGGAAATTAAGCTTATTTCCATGGAAAAGGCAGAAATAGAGGCAGAGGTTACCAAGCAGATGTTGTCCGTAATTCCAACAAAGTATTATACTACCGTTATAGTCGGTGAGGGTGAGACAGGCTTACTCTACTACAATCATGTGCTGCAAAAGACCCTTTCTTCCGGTGTGTATTATTTCTGGAATAACGAAAATATAGTTACTGCTAAGATTGTGGATATGAAGCAGACGGAGCTTAACATTGTAGGTCAGGAAATTCTGACCAGGGACAAGATAGGTATCAGGATGAACGTAACCTGTGCTTATAAAATCCGTGATGCTGTGGCATTGACAGAGAATATTAAAAATCTGGAACAGCAGATGTATTCCTTTGTTCAGTTAGTAATCAGGGAATTTACCGGCAACTATAAGCTGGATGAAATTCTGGAGATGAAAGAAGATATTTCCAGGGAAGTATTTCGGAAGCTTAAGGAGAATGAGGATACTTTTTATGTGGAATTTCTCTCAGCGGGCATTAAGGATATTATTTTGCCGGGTGAGATTAAGGACATTATGAATTCCGTGCTGGTGGCAGAAAAGACTGCACAGGCAAATGTGATTTCCAGAAGGGAAGAGGTTGCTTCTACCCGTTCTTTGCTGAATACCGCAAAGCTGATGGATGAGAATAAGACTTTATACAAGTTAAAGGAGTTGGAATATCTGGAAAGAATTTGCGACAGGGTAGGCGAGATTTCTGTAAATGGAAATGCCGGTCTGGTGGAGCAGCTTGGACAGCTGATGGGAAACCGGCAAGGGTAGTGTTAAAGTGTTTGTTGATATTGTTCCTAATTGTAAATAGCTGTTAGCAGGACTTAAAGGCAATTTTACCAAAGGTTTAATTAAGAATATATGAGTAAATTTCATAAAGCAGAACAAGAGAAGCATCGGTGGAAGTGAAGTATTTTTTGTCAGATAGACAAGTTGGATACCACCTTCTGAAGGTGCTTTTTCTTTATGCGGATGTTAGGTAATGAGGGGGAAGTTATATTTTTTGTGTGTAGGATATGGATTAATAAAAAATAGTGCACAAAATCAATCACCAAAATTCGTGTATAATACCGGTAGAATATTCACGAATTTTGGTGTATTGTAGATTTAATGCTGAACAGCAAAATGTGCAAAAGATTTGTTTACAAAAAGGGTAAAGATGTTTGAGAGAATTAAAAGTTATGAAAGGCAGGTACATTCCATGAAAGAAAGAACCACATTCAATAATTTAGGACAGGTAAATCTGGCAGGAATCAGTGTTGAGGATGGGAGGATAGAATTACATTTACCCATTGCTGAAACCGCAGAACCGCTGGAAAAAATTCTTGATTTCTGTACAGGGGATTATATAAAGAAGCATACGGATATAGATTCCTATAAGGAGTTAAATTATGATGTCCGGATGGCACTCTCTTGGGGCGGCTCCAATGTGGAGAATGAGCGAGAAATAGAAATTTCTCTGTTTATTATTGTGTGGCAGAGCACAGATGAGAAGACAGGAGAGGATACAGCCGAATTTTATGGCGATATGCCGGTAGCTTTGGATGAGGAGGATACAGACAAAATAAAAGCAATTGCCAGGGATATATTGCATAAAACATTTTCCGTATAAAATTTTTATAATTGATACCTTTGGAGAATTCTGCTGAAATGATTGCAGGGTGGCAAAAGCAGTGATATAATATACACGCAAATAAATGTATATTATGTGATTGGAGATTATGGTGGTCAATTATAATAAATTATTGAAAAAACTAAAGGAAAAGGGCATTACTACATATATAATCAGACAAAAAGCATTGATACCACAAAGTACAATGACAAAGCTTAAAATGTGCAGTGGGGATTCCATGGAAGAAATAGAGCAGAAGCTACAGGCTTATAAGGAAAGCCACGGAGGGAAGGATTTTATGTGCGATGTTACCACAAAGACGATTGAGGACATCTGTCAGCTGCTCCAATGCCAGCCGGAGGATTTAATCGAGTGGAAGGTGGATTTAAAACCGGAACTGGCATATGAGAAACGGTTAGAAAAAGATTAGGTTGTTGAATATTATAAATGAAGTGGGTGAAACTGGCGGATGTTGGTGAGGATATAGGTGATTGACCGGGAACAGCATTTATATTTTAATTTAACCAAAAAGAAAAGACTGGGAGTGTTAAACTCCCTAGCCTTTATGCCTATATATAAATTCAATTTATGCCTTTAACTTATCACTTTCCAGCCAATTCCTGTTTTCTGTGCTTGTTCCCCATGCATCAAGGGCTAAATCATAGGTGTTTGTTACTTTATCATCTAACTTCTTGATATCTTGCCGCAATTCTCTTTGTTTTTCTACAATTCTGTTTTGACCTGCCTTTAACGCTGATGTATCAG
>JAXVOW010000304.1:0-2309 GCA_037301995.1 bacterium
CCGGTAAAAGGGGATGCAAGGCTGAAAAGGGTATGTCTTACGGATAAGGGAAGAGAGTATGCCCGCAAAATGGAACAGGGAAAGGACGAGATGGAGAAAAAGGTCTGCAAAGGTCTGACGGAGGATGAGATAGAGCTGTTTTTTAGAATTGTTAAAAAAATGCAGGATAATCTCATAGAGTAGATAAAAAGGAGTGACAGCATGTTAAAGACATTAATAAAGCAATTAAAGGGATTCCGGAAGGACTCTATTCTTACTCCATGCTTCATGGTGTTAGAAGTCATGATGGAAATGATAATTCCGTTGATGATGGCATCAATTATTGATGACGGTGTGGAAGTGGGAGATATTAACCATATTTATAAAATGGGATTTTATATGGTGATTGCCGCAGCCATCGGCCTGACAGCCGGAATTTTAGGCGGTAAATATGGCGCCCGTGCTTCTGCGGGGCTTGCCAGAAACCTGAGAAAGGGGATGTATGAAAATATACAGACCTTTTCCTTTGCAAATATTGACAAGTTTTCAACGGCAGGTCTGGTAACCCGTATGACTACGGATGTAACGAATATTCAAAACGCATACCAGATGATATTGCGTATGTGTATCCGAGCTCTTTTCAGTATGATTTGTGCTATGTGTATGTCCTTTTTTATTAGTGCAAGGCTGGCATCTATTTATTTACTGGCAGTATTGGTTCTTGGCTGCATTTTAGCTGCTATTATCTGCTTTGCGATGAAGTATTTTAATCAGGTTTTTCCGAAGTATGATGACTTAAATGAGAGCGTACAGGAAAATGTGTCCGCTATCCGTGTAGTAAAGGCATTTGTGAGGGAGGATTATGAGAGAAAACGTTTTACTAAGGCAAGCAACAGTCTCTATAACATGTTTGTAAAGTCAGAATCAATTGTGGCTTTAAATTCTCCGGTTATGATGGCGACTGTGTATACCTGTATCCTGTTGATTTCCTGGGTTGGAGCGAAAATGATTGTAGGCTCAGAGCTTGCTACCGGTGAATTGATGAGTTTATTTACCTATTGTATGAATATTTTAATGAGTCTGATGATGCTTTCCATGGTGTTTGTTATGATTTCCATGAGTGCAGCCAGTGCTAAACGTATCGCAGAGGTACTAAATGAAAAGAGTACATTGACAAATCCGGAAAATCCGGATATGGAGGTGACGGATGGAAGCATTGCCTTTGAACATGTGAATTTCAGCTATCATGAGAATGCAGAGGAATGGGTGCTTAAGGATATTCATTTAGAGATTCATTCCGGGGAAACCATTGGAATTATCGGTGGAACAGGAAGCTCGAAAACCTCACTGGCAAATCTGATAAGCCGTATTTATGATGTATCGGAAGGAAGCATTAAGGTAGGCGGAAAGGATGTCCGTGCCTATGATTTGGAGACACTTCGGAACCAGGTGGCGGTAGTGTTACAGAAAAATGTACTGTTTTCGGGAACCATTTTGGAAAATTTGAGATGGGGAGACCAGAACGCTTCAAGAGAGGAGTGTATTCATGCCTGTAAGCTTGCCTGTGCAGATGATTTTATCGAGAGCTTTCCGGATGGATACGATACTTATATAGAACAGGGAGGAACCAATGTATCAGGCGGGCAGAAACAGAGGATTTGTATTGCAAGAGCGTTACTGAAAAAGCCAAAGATATTAATACTTGATGATTCTACCAGTGCAGTGGATACAGCGACAGATGCCAGAATCCGCAAGGCGTTTAAGGAGGAGATTCCAGGTACAACGAAGATTATTATTGCCCAGAGAATTTCCAGTGTGGAGGGTGCAGACCGCATCATTGTCATGGAGGATGGTGAGATAAATGGATTTGGCACCCATGAGGAATTACTTGCAAATAACGAGATTTACAAGGATATATATGAGTCACAGACCAGTGGAAATGGAGATTTTGACCAGGCAGGAGGTGCAGATTAATGGGAGAGAGCAATAATATGCCAAAGAATACGTCGAATCAAATGCAAGGAGGAAAACCGGTAAAAGGACCAGGTGGAAGAGTTCCAAGAGGGCAGAAACCGGCAGTAGACAATCCAGGTAAAGTTTTAGGAAGACTGGGCGGTTATATTATGAAGTATTATAAGTTTCATATTGTTACCGTGGTTATCTGTATCTTTTTAAGTGTAATCTGCAATGCCCAGGGAACCCTGTTTATGCAGACTTTGATTGACGGCTATATTACACCGCTGCTGGGCAGTAAGAATCCAGATTTTTCAGGTCTGGCCGGAGCCATTGGAAGAGTGGCAGGATTTTATGCCTTAGGTGTTTTTGCATCA
>JAXVOW010000305.1:0-6631 GCA_037301995.1 bacterium
ATGGCAGAATCCCACATCAAATTGCTCCGGGCCTGACAATCATCCATATTTTTCAGCAGACGGCGCATATTGACTACCGTGTTGCGCATGATTGCCAGCGACACATCATCCGACACATTATTTTCATCGGAGGTGCCGAGGTAGGTTTCCATCGCATGGCTCAGCGTATCAAAAGCACCGGAAAGCACCTGCATAGGCGCCACCGACATTGTATAAACCGGATTCAGAACGGCAAAGGAAGCGGCAGTTCCAAAAACCGGTCCTTTCCATTTCTTCTCTTCATAAGTAATGACTGCACCTGCGTTCATTTCCGCACCGGTGCCGGAAGCCGTCACAACCGCTCCCATTGGAATCCCTTCTACAGGGAATTTCCCTTTGCTGTACTCCATTTCCCAAATATCTTCATCCAGCATGGCCTGTGCGGAAACCACCTTACAGCAGTCGATGACACTGCCTCCGCCTACCGCCAGAATGAAGTCCACATGATGCTCACGGGCCAGCGCCGCACCTTCCTGCACCTTAGTATAGGTGGGGTTCGACATAATCCCAGAGAAATCCACCACGTTTTTACCTGCCTGTTCAAGCAGGGTTTTCATTTCATCATAAATACCGTTCTTTTTTACGGAACCGCCGCCATAAGCAAGCATTACCGTTTCACCAACCTTGCCAAGCTCTGCACCGAAAGCCTGCTCCGCGCTCCCTTCACCAAAATAAACCTTTGTCGGAAAAGAAAATGTAAATTTGTCCATGTTAATGCCCTCCTGTAATTTAAAAGTTACAATACGTTTGTATGAACCGCTTGTTATAACCGATTATATTTTGCGGTTGTTACTATCGGTCAATAGTCTTTTGAAAAAACTTATGTAAATCTTTCGTGTCTTTTGCCCTTTGCCATTATGGGTGGCAACAACGATTAATTTTCCGTAGCACTCACCACTTCATCTATGATATTCATAGCATTTAAGCTGCGGGGATAGCCGATATAGGGCATACACTGCTCCACAATGCTATACAGCTTTTCCTTATCATTACCCACTCCCAGATTTCCCGCTGTGTGCCCCCGAAGCTGATTTTCACAGCCTCCCTGGGCGATAAGGAAGCAGAATGTAATCATCTCACGCTCCTGATTGTTCAGACCATTCCGGGTATAGTAATCTCCAAAGCAATTATCCGCCAGCCAGCGGTTAATATTCCTGCGAAGAACAGGGCCATCGGTCTGCCTTTTTGCCATGTCCTCTCCAAACAGCTCCACCTGTTTCGTGAGTCCATCTCCAAATCTGGTCTCTTCATTTGCTGTCGCCTGGGCTGCAAGCGGAAGCTTGATACCATGCTGCTCCATAACCAAATTTGCCGCTACGAGAAAATCATAGGTACGGCCAATTCCCAGATAAGCCGTTGCCTGATAAATAACCTCTTTAATCGCAACAGGCTCAACACCCACGTTGAGTGCCGCATGAAGCATATTTAGAAATTCTCCCATCCCCTGACAGCCGAGCAATGCAGATAAAATGCAGAGCATTTGTTCCTTTTGGGTTAGTTTGTTTGCCTCTGTCACTTCGCCCTGAGAGAAATTTGCTATAATCTCCACAAATTCAGGATCCGTCTTATGCAAGGTGGACGAAGCTCCTGCAAATAATTTTTGAATCCTTTTTTCTGTATCCATATTCATAAATAAAAACCTCCTTATCTCGTAAAATTCGTTAAGACCTTTTCATTGTCCGGATGTAACAATCCGTTTTCTTTTCCAATGGCAATACATTTCAGCAGCCACGCCATATTTTTGCCGATGTTATACATCGTCATAAGGCCTTCTTTGTCCTCCGCCACCTCCTCCGGCTGTGCGCCGTAAACATGGTTCCAATAAGTAGAGGAAACAACAGGCATAGAACAAATCGTAAAATACTTGTTAATCACATCAAAGGATGCCGTGGTTCCTGCCCGTCTTGCGGATAAAACCGCTGCCCCGGGCTTAAATTGAAATGCCGCCCCACCGGAATAAAAAGCCCTGTCCATAAACGTCAGAAGCCTGCCGCTGGGATGTGCGAAATAAACCGGAGAACCAAAGACAAAACCATCGGCGGATTTCGCCTTATCCACAAATTCATTGACAATATCATGGAATATACAGCATCCAGTCTCCCTGCACTTACGACAGGCAACGCAATCCGGTAATGCCCCATTTCCAATAAAAAATTGTTCCGTTTCAATTCCCTCTTCGTTTAAGGCTCGTTCTACCTCACACAGTGCCACGTTTGTGCAGCCGTTTTTCCGGGAACTGCCATTTACCAGCAATACTTTCATTTGCAATGTTTACTCCTTTCTCTTGCAATTCTGCTATTCTTGTGCTACAATGCGATTGTTTGAACCGCTTCTTGCAACCGATTATATATTCCGGTAGTAACTATCGGTCAATAGCTTTTTCATATTTTCTTTATGAATTTTTTGTGAATCACACAAGGAGGCAAGAAGAATGTATACAATGATGCAGGTCTGCCGGGAATTAGATATAACCTACCAGACCTTAAAATACTATTGTAATGAGGGATTAGTACCGGGTGTCAAAAGAGACAGCAACAACCGCCGGATTTTTAGTGAAAAAGACGTAAAATGGATTAAAGACCTTACCTGTTTAAAAAAATGCGGCATGAGTATCCTGGAAATGAAGGAATATCTGGAATTATGCCTGCAAGGAGAATCCACCATTATGATGCGAAAGGAAATGCTGGCAAAAAAACAGAAGGAACTACTCATTTCCATTAAAGAATTAGAGGACAGCGTTGCCTATATTGACTGGAAACAAAACTTTTACGATGAAGTGCTTTCCGGCAAACGTCCGTATGTCAGCAACCTAATCCGAACATAAGACTAAATTTATAATTATAACCACCAGTTTAACTGGTGTTTTATTAAAGATGCTACACAAGCAAAAAGACCAATCTACACAAGGCAGATTAGCAGTAATATCCTGTACACTTCCAGCAAGACCACCTGTTCCATGAGAACAAAACAGATAAACCTGCTTTCCGGAAAAATCATGTGATGTGATAAAGGAAAGAATCGCCATCGGGCAGCTATACCACCAATTGGGATATTCTTCTGTCAAGTAAGGACTTAAAAAAATTACTTTCTTTTACTTATATTTTACTCTCTGCAAATTGTAATATCTAATACTTATTTTGTTACTTTTAATATAACGCAAAATATAGTTCATATATTTTTCTCGCAATGAACTACCCTCTGCAAGTAGCAGGATATCCTATCATAGTTTCTTTTTCTAAAAAGCTACAATCAGCGGTATACAAAATCCGGATGGATTAAAATAGACCTTTGGATATACATCCAAAGGCCATAGTCTAAAGAAATAATCTACTACATGAAATTACTGGTTAACCATATGACATATTCTTTATTACTATATCTCAAAACTACTAATCTGCTACAATGTTGATAATTTTACCCTTGACATAAACTTCTCTCTTAATCTTTTTCCCTTCAATGGCCTTTTTTACAGCAGTAATATTCTTAGCTTTGGCAATAGCTGAATCCCTTTCTTCTTCCACAGATAACTCAATGACGCCCTTAACTTTTCCATTTACCTGAATACCTATAGTGAGGAAATCTTCTCTAACAATATCAGTATCATAAGAAGGCCACTTTTCAAAAGCAATAGTGTCTTGATGTCCCAAAATTTCCCATATTTCCTCTCCCACATGTGGACAAATGCAAGAAAACATTTTAATAAAACCTTCTGCATATTCCATTGGACATTTTCCAAACTTATATACAGTATTTACAAAAATCATCATCTGACTAATAGCCGTATTGAATCTCAGTTGTTCAAAATCATCTGTTACTTTTTTGACCGTTTGATGGTATGTCTTTTGCAGAACATTATCATTACTTAAAATAATATTCTTTTCATTTGCAAAAAATGTCCATACACGATTAATAAATCTTCGTGCCCCTTCCACACCTTGTTGACTCCAAGGTTTAGACACCTCCAACGGTCCCATGAACATCTCATACAATCTCAATGTATCTGCACCATAATCTCTTACAACATCACTGGGATTTACTACAAATTCTGGAAAGCGTTTTCCCATTTTAATGCCATTAGCACCCAAAATCATTCCTTGATGCACGAGCTTTTTAAACGGCTCTTTTACAGGCGATAACCCTTTATTATATAAGAAATGATTCCATATTCGAGAATACATTAAATGCCCTACTGCATGTTCTGGTCCCCCTATATAAAGATCAACAGGAAGCCAATGCTTCAATAATTCTTGATTTGCAAATTCTTCTTGATTATTAGGATCAATGTACCTCAAATAATACCAACTAGAGCCAGCACTTCCAGGCATAGTAGATGTTTCTCGAATTCCTCTTATGCCATTTTCATCATATATTACCCAATCAGTAGCATTTTCAAGAGGTGCTTTGCCATTTTTCCCTTTATAATCTTCTAATTCAGGAAGTAATAATGGTAATTCTCCATCATCCAACACATATTTTTCTCCATTATCCATGTGTACTATTGGAACAGGTTCCCCCCAATAACGTTGTCTAGCAAAAATCCATTCACGGAAATGATAGTTTACTGTTCTGCGTGCTACATCTTGTTTTACCAATTTATCTGTAATCGCTTCCTTAGCATCCTCCACCATGAAACCAGTAAACTCTTCTGAATTCATTAACTTGCAACCTTTGCCCATATATTCGTCCTTTTCAAATGCCTTCTTGCTAACATCAGCACCATCTATCACTTGAATCATAGAAATATTATGAGCCATTGCATATTCAAAATCACGCTGATCATGTGCAGGAACCGCCATAACTGCACCTGTTCCATAACTTGCAAGTACAAAATCTCCAATATAAAGCGGAACATTCCTTCCATTTATCGGATTAATGGCATAGAGACCTTTCAATTCACACCCAGATTTTGTTTTATTTAACTCTGTGCGATCCATATCTGTTTTTTTCATAGTTTCATCTATATAATTCTGTACTTCTTTTGGATTTGCTACTCGATGTATAAGTTCCTTTATGATTTTTCCATCCGGTGCAAGAACCAAAAACGTAATACCATAAATTGTTTCTATACAAGTTGTAAAAATGGAAATTTCTCCACCTCCTACAATCTGAAAATCAACCTCAACACCTTCTGATTTTCCTATCCAATGTCTTTGAATATCCTTTGTAGATTGTGGCCAATCAATTTCATTTAATCCATCCAAAAGTTCTTCTGCAAAGGCTGATTGATTAATTACCCATTGTTTCATATTTTTTCGTACAACAGGGTATCCGCCTCGCTCAGACTTCCCGTTAATTACCTCATCATTAGATAGTACAGTTCCCAACTCCTCACACCAATTTACTGGCATGTCAATATATTTTGCATATCCATCCAAATAGAGTTGTTTAAAAATCCATTGTGTCCATTTATAAAACTTGGGATCACTAGTAGCAACTGTCTTAGACCAGTCATAATCAAACCCTAATTCTTTTAACTGCTTAGAAAATATTTCGATATTTAATTGTGTAAATCCTTGTGGGTGATTTCCTGTATTAACCGCATATTGCTCTGCTGGTAATCCAAAGGAATCATATCCCATAGGATGCAGTACATTATAGCCTTGCATTCGTTTCATTCGGGATATAATATCTGTCGCAGTATATCCTTCTGGATGACCTGCGTGTAACCCCACGCCTGAAGGATACGGAAACATGTCTAATACATAAAATTTCGGTTTACTAAAATCCCACACATCTGTTTTGAAAGTTTGATTCTCTTCCCAATATTTTTGCCATTTTTTTTCAATCTCTTTAGGATTATAAACTCGCTCCATATCTTCTCCTCCTAGTATATAGCCACCTCTCGTTTCATAAAAACATAAATATTTTTCGTTAAAACCAGCTTAACTATCAATTACTTAATTATCCAAAACAATAGTTACTGGACCATCGTTAACTAATTCAACTTTCATATGCTCTGCAAATTGTCCCGTTTTAACATTTTTACAAATATCTGAGCACATCATAACAAAATGATTGAATACCTCAGATGCAACCATAGGTTTTGCAGCCTCAAAAAAATTAGGACGATTCCCTTTCTTACAATTTGCATACAATGTGAAATTTGGAACTAAAAGCAACTCCCCATCAATATCTAATAATGAATAATTAAGCTTGTCAGAGTCATCCTCAAAAATTCGCATATTTAACAATTTATCAACAAGATATTTCGCATTGTCCTTTGTATCATTTTCCCCAATACCAACAAGAACAAGCAAACCTCTCCCTATAGCCCCCGTGATCTTTTCACCTACCGAAACTTTTGCCTCTGAAACCCGTTGTATAACTATTCTCATTTGCTCCTCCTTACTCACATATCTCATACACTAATTCCAATGTTTGAGATATTACATGAGAAAATGCCATTATTTTATTCTCAGTCCAATCCTCTTCCTCCCAAAAATAAGGGATTAGATGAAATGGCATAACTGCATCATTCTTTCCTATTGACTGTAACCAATTGCTATAAATTGTCTTAGATGCTTCAATATCATTTTCAGTTGAAACCATTTGATTTCCTATATCTTCAGATAATTCTGAAATATATTTTTTT